>JANMMR010000114.1:0-6954 GCA_031373455.1 Rhodoferax sp. | reverse complement strand
ACACCTATGTGGTCAATGACCTGAAAAACAAGGGTGCGATATTTATTGAAGAGCTGGCTGACGTGCCGCCTGGTGCCACGCTGGTTTTCAGCGCGCACGGCGTGAGCAAGGCGATTCAGCTCGAAGCCGAGCGGCGCGGCTTTCAGATCTTTGACGCCACCTGCCCGCTGGTGACCAAGGTCCACGTTGAAGTGGCCAAGCTGCACAAAGAAGGCTACGAGTTCATCATGATCGGCCACAAGGGCCACCCGGAAGTGGAGGGCACCATGGGCCAGCTGGAAAGCGGCATCCACCTGGTGGAAGATGTCGCCGACGTGGCCCGCGTCAACCCACGCCAAACCGTGAAACTCGCGCTGGTGACGCAAACCACCCTCAGCGTGGACGACGCCGCCGAGATTTCACTCGCCGTGAAGGCGCGTTTCCCGCAGGTGCAAAGCCCGAAGCAGCAAGACATCTGTTATGCCACGCAAAACCGGCAGGACGCTGTCAAGCTGATGTCGCCCCAGGTTGACGTGATGATTGTGGTCGGCAGCCCGACCAGCTCCAACAGCAACCGGCTGGCTGAGCTCGCACGCAAGCTCGGTGTTCCCAGTTACATGGTCGACAACGCCGATGAACTGCAAACCCAGTGGCTCGAAGGCAAACAACGCGTGGGCCTGACGGCGGGCGCCTCGGCCCCTGAAATTCTGGTCAAACAGGTGATTGACCGCGTCAGGGCGCTGGGCGCAGTGTCGGTGCAAAAAATGGATGGTGTGCAGGAAACCACCAAATTTCCCCTGCCCAAGGGCCTGAGGCTCGACTGAGCCCGCGACGCCGCTACCCTGACCCTAAAATCAAAACATGCTTGACATCCTCCTCCTGAGAAAAGACCTTGATTCGGCCATTGCCCGCCTTGAGACCCGAAAAAAACCACAAAATTTTCTGGATGTTGAGGCCTTTCGGACACTCGAAGCTGAACGCAAAACCCTGCAAAGCCGCACCGAGGCCCTGCAAGGCACACGAAACACACTGAGCAAACAGATCGGCCAACTCAAGGCCCAGGGCGCTGCGGGCGCCGCCCAGGCCGAGGCGGCCATGGCCGAGGTGGGCGCGCTCAAAGGCGAGCTGGAGCATTCCGCCACGCGGCTCGAGCACATCCAGGAAGAACTGCAAAACCTGCTGCTGGCGGTGCCCAACTTGCCTCATGAGAGTGTGCCAGTGGGTGCCGATGAACACGGCAATGTTGAAATCCGCCGCTGGAGCCCTGCTGGCAAAGAGCCCGTTGCCCTGGGTTTCGAAGCCAAAGACCACGTCGACATTGGCGCGCCCTTGGGCCTGGATTTCGACATGGGCGTGAAATTGACCGGCTCACGCTTCACCGTGATGAAAGGGCCAATTGCCCGTTTGCACCGTGCGCTGGCCCAGTTCATGCTGGATGTGCAGACCCAGGAGCACGGCTACACCGAGTGTTACACGCCGTATATCGTCAACGCCGACACGCTCAAAGGCACCGGCCAATTGCCCAAATTCGAGGCCGACCTGTTTGCCGCCAAAAAGGGCGGGCAAGAGGGTGAACCAGTCGCCGACAACACCGCGCTTTACCTCATTCCCACCAGCGAAGTCACCCTGACCAATTTTGTGCGGGATGTGGTTGTGCCCCAAGCCGATTTGCCGATCAAACTCACCGCGCATACGCCTTGTTTCCGTTCCGAGGCGGGCTCCTACGGCCGAGACACCCGCGGCATGATCCGCCAGCACCAGTTTGACAAGGTTGAGATGGTGCAGATCGTGCACCCCGAGAAAAGTTATGAAGCGCTGGAGGCCATGACCGGCCACGCCGAAGTGATTTTGAAAAAACTGGGCCTGCCTTACCGCGTCATGTCGTTGTGCACCGGCGACATGGGTTTCGGCGCGGCCAAGACGTATGACCTGGAAGTCTGGCTGCCGGCGCAAAACGCCTACCGCGAGATCAGCTCGGTCTCCAACTGCGAAGCCTTCCAGGCCCGGCGCCTGCAGGCCCGCTTCAAGAACGCGCAGGGCAAAAACGAGCTGGTGCACACCCTGAACGGCTCCGGCCTGGCGGTGGGGCGCACCCTGGTAGCCGTGCTCGAAAACTACCAAAACGCCGACGGAACGGTAACCGTGCCCGCCGTGTTACATCCTTACATGGGCGGACTCACAACACTTTCCGCGTGACACCCGCGCCACGCTGGCTTGACCTGCTATGCATTGCGATTGATACTTGCCGTAACGCCGGTTACGGCACGAACTCACCCTCCAGAGCACGAGACCCCTTTTCATGATGTTCAATTTGGCTGATCTGTTCCAGGCCTACCTCGTGCCATTTGCCATCGCCGTGCCGATTGGCCTCTTGCTGATTTTTTTCGGCTTGCGCAAGGGCGGCGGCGACCGCGTGCCAGACATCCCGGAACCACCACCGGTGGCAGGGCGTGCGGAAACGGCCGTATCGGTCGACATCGCGGTCGGGAAAACGGGGCGGTTCGAGGCTTATGAGGCCCCGCATGGCGTCAGCATTTCACCCGGCGGCGGTATTGACTTGCCGCTGAGCCCGCATGAGAAAACCCAGGTCATCGACTTGCGCAAGCCCGGCGGGGGCGCCATCGGCGTGGGGGACCACAAGGTCAGCATTCTGGTGGTGGACGACTCGGCCGTGCCGCGCGCCAAGCTGCGCAAGCTGTTTGAAACCCAGGGTTATGAAGTGGTGACCGCCAATGACGGCGTGCAGGCGCTGGAGGAGTTGGCCCGCAACCGGTTTTCGGTGGTGATCACTGACCTGGAAATGCCCAACATGAACGGCATCGAGTTGATTGCCGCCATTCAGGGCAGCCTCGACACCGAAGACCTGCCGGTCATTGCCATCACGGGCCATGAAGACATGCAGGCGCGGGTGAACGACATCCGGGGCCTGTTTGGTATTTTCAAGAAACCCTGGAACGACCGCGAGCTGCTCAAGCGGGTTGACGTTCTGGCGGCCATCCGCAGGTGACGCCGCAGGTCCGAAAGGGCCCGGCTGCGCTCTGACGCTCCCGCTCCCTTGGACACTTTCACCGAGCTGGTTCGCCAGCGTGCGTTTGTGCGCATCTGGTGTGCCCGGCTTTTTGGCACCACGGCCAACCAGATGCTGCTGGTGGCGCTGGCCTGGCAGATGTACGAGCTCACGGGCAGCGCGTGGGATCTGGGCCTCGTTGGCCTCTACCAGTTCCTGCCCGCGCTCGCGCTCACGCTGCCTGCGGGCCACCTGGCAGACCGGGTGCACCGACCGCTGATCGTGGCAGTGTGTTATTTCACGCAGGTGGTGGTGGCCCTGGTGCTGGCGGGCGCGTCGTTGCCGGCTGCGTCCGCCGGGGCGGTGAGTGGCTGGGTGCCGTCGTTGACCCGCGAGCTGTTGTTGATCGCCTCGGTCGTCATCGGCTCGGTGCGCGCCTTCCAGATGCCCGCGCAGCAGGCCCTCACACCGCTTCTCGTGCCCTCGGTGCTGTTGCCCCGCGCCACGGCCTTGAGTGCGGCAGGCATCCAGGCGGCCGTGGTGGGCGGCCCGGCGCTGGGCGGTTTGATTTTCAGCCTGGGCGACAGTGTGGTTTACGCCACCTGCACGGCCTTGATGCTGATCGCCCTGGTGCTGATGCTGTCGACCCGGGTGGCGCGCGCGCCAAGGGACCACGAGCCCGTCAACCTTGAAACCGTATTTGCCGGCGTCACCTTCATCTGGCAGCGCAAACTGCTGCTGGGCGCCTTGTCACTGGACCTCATGGCGGGCTTTTTGGGCGGCGCCACGGCACTTCTGCCGATTTTTGCCAAGGACATCCTGCACGTTGGCCCCCTGGGTTTGGGCTTGTTGCGCAGTGCGCCGGCAGTGGGCGCCCTCATTACATCCATCGCACTGGCGCGCTGGCCCTTGCGCCGGCAGGTTGGGCCGAAGCTGCTGTTGGCGGTGGTGGCCTACGGTTTGTGCATGTTGGCGTTTGCGGCGTCTACGCTGTTTCTCGTGTCGCTCATCGCCCTGGCGCTTTCGGGCGCCGCAGACATGGTCAACGTGGTGGTGCGCCAGACCCTGGTGCAACTGGAAACCCCAGACGCCATGCGCGGCCGCGTCAGCGCCGTCAACAGCATCTTCATCGGCGCCTCCAACCAGCTCGGCGAGTTCGAATCCGGCGTTACCGCCGCCTGGTGGGGCGCAATTGGCTCCGTGGCGGCGGGCGGCCTGGCCACACTGGCGGTGGCGGCCTTGTGGTGGAAGTGGTTTCCGCAATTGGTGCGGCGGGACCACATGCAACGACCAAAAGACTGAGGCAAGCTGGTCATTGGGTTCATCAAAAACAATAGCAATAAACGACCATTTCATGTGACTTAATAGCCTAAAAGATCATGAAAACGCGAGATTCACACTTCCAGGCATTCGATCGTACCCATTTTGGGTATGATAGGTCACGCGATGCCTCTGCGAAAGCGCGGGAACCGGTGGCGGATGATTTTGCGTGGGACGTGTCGGCATGAACTTATACCCGCCGGGGTGGTGTTTGATGCCAAAGGCGCGGCGGGTGCTTTGCGGGTTGTTGCCGGATAACACAAAAGGTACGTTTTAGGATACCATCATGGAAACGCGAATTTACAAAGACGCGCAAGGGCAGCGCCCATTGGTCGATTGGCTCGATGGCCTGAAAGACGTGCAAGCCAAAGCCAAAATAAGGGTGCGGTTAACGCGCCTGAGCGCGGGAAATTTTGGCGACTGCAAGCCGGTGCGTGACGGTGTGCAGGAACTAAAGATTGACCACGGGCCGGGGTACAGGGTGTACCTGAGCCGACAAGGCCCGGTGTTGGTATTGCTGCTGTTTGGCAGCGACAAAAGCGGGCAAGACCGCGCCATCAAATTGGCCATTGACTATTTGAATGACTGGAAACAAAGAGGTAAACCATGAATGCACCGCGCGATGCAAGTTTTGATGACTACCTGACGGAAGCACTGAAAGACCCTGCCGAAGCCGCCGCTTATATGGAAGCCGTGATGGAGCTGGACGACCCAGCCACGTTGCTGGTGGCCCTGCGCCAGGTGGCCAAAGCCCACGGCATGGCAGAAGTCGCCCGCCGTGCCGATGTCGGCGACAAAACGCTATTTAAGGCCTTGAGCGAAAACGGGAATCCGACACTGACTACCGTTCACAAAGTGCTGCACGCTGTGGGCTTGCGCCTGAGTGTGACCCCGGTTCACGTCTGAAGCCGTTCGCTCCGGCTAGGTGTAGCGGCTGAAAAAGCTGGGCGCCTCCACTCAATGGGAAGTAGCCGGGAGACATCGCATGAAAAGACTCGTAACAACCGCTATTTTGTTTCTATTTCTGAGCACAGCTTGGTCCGGTGATCTAGACGATGCCTATGCCGCGTATGCCCGGAAAGACTATGCCGTGGCGCTTGAAAAGTTTCGGAGTGTTGCGGCAAAAGGTGATACGGAGGGCTTGTACGGCCTTGGCGTTATGTATGAACACGGTGACGGTGTGCCACGGGAACCAGCTGCCGCAGAGAAGTGGTATCGGCTGGCCGCGGAACGGGGCGATGTTAGTGCTCAGACAAAGCTTGGGTCTCTTTACGTTGACGGTGTAGTTGTTAAGCGGGACTACATCGAGGCGGCGAAATGGTATCGGTTGGCTGCCGCGCAGGCAGACCGGTTTGCGCAACAGGAGCTTGGTGCTTTGTATTTCAAAGGGCAAGGTGTAGCGCAGAACTACGTGAAAGCACACATGTAGTTCAACCTGGGCGCGATCAAGGGCCGCGAAGCGGCGATCAACGGCCGAAACGATGTTGCGAAGTCAATGACCGCCCAACAAATTGCTGACGCGCAACGGATGGCCAGCGCCCGTCAGGCTAGGAATTTCAAAAGCTGCGACTGATACCGCCTCCAATGCGAACCTCCAACCGCTTTCGCACAGGCCTCGTTGCCACGGTATTGCCGCGACGCGTTCCCTTGCATTTGAGTTGAATCTCGTCCCGAAATAACCGCTGCCGTGATTGACGAGTTATTTGATGGAAACACAAGAAAAAGAGCCCGGAAGGCCCATGCTTACTGGCAGTCTTGGCGGAGAGAGTGGGATTCGAACCCACGGTACCTTGCGGTACGCCTGATTTCGAGTCAGGTACATTCGGCCACTCTGCCATCTCTCCGTGGGCGACATTCTACCAGTGCGCCGCAGCCCCCAAGCACCTTTCAAGCAGCCTGGCGCAGTTGCTCCAGGGCCGCGTCGACGGCCTCGGCCGTGGTGCCTTCTCCCAAGGTCAATGCCGCCAGTGACGCCTTGCCGGCCTGCAAGTTGCGCACCAGTTGCCCCGCATCCTTGGGCGATTCGAAGCCCGGGCTTTGCAGCAGCAATTTGCCGGCTGCGTCGACCAGCTTGACGTAGAACCGGCCATCGGCCTCGCGGTATTGCTTGAAGCTTGGCAGCGCGCTTTTGGCGGATTTTTCTGCCTTTGCAGTAGCGCCCTGGCGCAGGTCGCGCAAGCCAACTGATTGCCGAAGGCGGGCCATGAACGGCGTTGCCAACTTGCGGGCTTTGAGGGCGCCGGCCAACAAAATGGCCTCGACTTTGGCCGGGTCGGCGATCAGCGCTTCATAGGTTGCACGCATGGGTGCGATTTCGCGGTCAATGCGCTCAAACAGCAGCGTCTTGGCCTCACCCCAGCCAATGCCGTCGGCGTAGGCCTGGCGCAGGGCTGCCGATTCTTCTGACGAGGCGAACGCCTGGTAGATCTGGTACAGCGCCGAGCCCTCAACGTCTTTGGCCTCACCCGGCGCGCGGGAGTCGGTCACGATGCCGGCGATCAGCTTTTTGAGTTGCTCGCGGCTTGAAAACAGCGGAATCGTGTTGTCGTAACTCTTGCTCATCTTGCGGCCATCCAGGCCCGGCAGGGTGGCCACGTTGTCGTCAATCACCACGTCGGGCAACACAAAATGTTCGCCATACCGGTGGT
>JANMMR010000105.1:0-12104 GCA_031373455.1 Rhodoferax sp. | reverse complement strand
TACCACCATTTGAAATTTGACCCCGCCACCCTCAAGGAGCCTTTATGCTGAACCGACGCCAAATCCTCACCGCCACAGCGGGCGCCTCGCTGGTTGTTGCGGGCGCCAGTGTTCGCGCGCAAAACACCTGGCCGAGCCAGCAGTTGCGCATCATCATTCCGTTTGCGCCCGGTGGTACCTCGGACTTCATCGCGCGGATCATCGCCAAACCGCTGGGGGATGCGTTGGGCGTGCAGGCCGTGGTGGAAAACCGCACCGGCGCCAACGGCAATGTGGGCGCGGCCGCTGTGGCGCAAGCAACTGACGGCCACACCCTGCTGCTCTCCGACATCGGCTCGGTAGCCATCGCGCACCTCGTCGCGCAAGACCTCACCTGGAAAGCCGACGACCTGCGCGGCGTCACCATGCTGGCCTACTCGCCTCACCTGCTGGCGGTGCACCCGTCGGTGCCGGCCAACAGCATCAAGGAGCTGGTGGAATTCTCCAAAACCAAACGCATCAACGTCGCCTCTGCCGGCAACGGCACAGTAAACCACCTGGGCGTGGTTGAAATTGCCCTCGCCACTGGCCTCAAATGGCAACACGTGCCGTACCGGGGCGGCGCGCAAGCGCTCAACGACACCGTGGCCGGCACCACCCAGATGTTGCTCAACGGCATGGTCGCCACACAACCCCACGTGGCGGCGGGCCGGCTCAAAACCATCGGTGTTTCCAAGCGCACGCGCATGGCTCTGATTGGCAACGTGCCGACGTTGGCCGAGCAAGGGGTAGCGGGTTTTGAATCCGGCACCTACCAGGGTGTCGCAGTCTCCTCGAGCATGGCCCCGGCGCAGGTGGCGAAGTTGTCGGCGGCGCTCATCAGCGTGATTCGTTCACCCGACGTGCGTGCCCGCATGGTGGCCGCAGGGGCAGAGGTGATGACCTCCACGCCCGCCGAGATCGGCAACTTCCTATTGGCCGAGCGCAAACGCTGGAGCGGCGTGATCCAGCGCGCCGGCAAGGAGCTGGAAGGCACGGTTTAAGCCACTACCCCGGTTGCTGTGTGAGTTGTTTCGCCGATGAGCCTTTTCAACATCCCGGCGCTGGAGGCTTTCGCCCGGGGCCTGTTCACCAAGGCCGGCATGGACGTTGACAAGGCCGCGTCGGTGGCGCGCCTGCTGGTGCGCACCGACGCCATGGGTCGGCGCACCCACGGCCTGGTGTTGGCGCCCGCCTAACTGGCCGAGTTGTGCAAAATCGCCACCGACAGGGGGTTGATCGCGCTGAATCGCAGGGCCTCTCCGGTAAGGGGCAAAATATTTTGCCCACCTCCCGGATTTGGTGCTACATTGACGTCGTAGTAACTGTACCTGATAGTTTGATATAAATCAGATAAGCCGTTTTAACGTCAAGTCAAGCTCGATAACAAGCCTGTGCACGCCAGTCACTCCGGCTGGACCCAGGCACTAGGAGACACCGATGAAGATAAAACGCATCATGTCACTGGCCGCCACTGCAATTGGCATCGGCCTGCTCACGCTGACTCCGGCACAGGCGCAAAACACGTTCTCGGATTTGCCGCGCAACGAGACGCTGATTCTGGAGAACCCCGAAGGCACCGTCAAAAACGCCGGCTGGTTCAACATTTGGGCCATCAGCGGCGGCGGGCAATCCACCGGCTTGCACCAGGTGGCGATGGACACCTTTTGGTACATCGATCCTGAGAAAGGCCTTGATGGCGTATGGGACAACTCGCTGGCAAGCGACAAGCCGATCTACAACGCCGATTTCACGGAGATGACGGTCAAGCTGCGCAGGGGCATCTACTGGAGCGACGGTGTCGAGTTCACGCCCGCCGACGTCATTTACACCGTTGAAACGCAAATCAAGAACCCGGCCATGCGCTGGGGCGCGGTGTTCAACCTCAATGTGGCCAGCGTCACCTCGCCCGACCCGCAAACGGTGGTCTTCAAACTCAAGAAGCCCAACTCGCGTTTTCATGCGGTCTTCACCGTTCGTTGGCAGGGTGCTTGGATCATGCCCAAACACGTGTTTGAGAAGCAGGCCGACCCGCTCAAGTTTGACAACGCCAAGCCGATTTCTCTGGGCGCTTACGTGCTCAAGAGTTTTGACCCAGACGGCAAGTGGTACATCTGGCAACTCCGCGACGACTGGCAACGCACCACCCTGGGCCGCTTTGGCAAACCGGGCCCGAAATACCTGGCCTATATGGACCCCGGCCCGCCGGACAAACGCGTGATCGCGCAGTTGAACCACCAGTTGGACGTGGTGCACGACATCGCCCCTGAAGGCATGTTCACCCTGGCCAAACAATCCAAAACATCACAAGCCTGGTTCAAAGGTTTCCCCTATGGCCACCCAGATCCAACCCTGCCCGCGTTGATTTTCAACACGCAGAACGACAACTTCAAGAACAAGGATGTGCGCTGGGCGCTGGCTTTGCTGATCGACATCAAGGCGGTGTCGATGGCGTCCTACCGCGGCGCAGCGACCATCTCGGCGATTGGCATTCCCCCCACCGGCACCCACCCCGACGTATACCACCGTCCGATGCAAGACTGGCTCAAGGCCTTTGAGGTTGACACCGGCAAACGCAAGATCAAACCTTATGACGCGAACATGGGCAAGGAAATCGCCGACTCGCTACGGCCCTCCATGGGAGCGCAAATCCCGACTGACCGAAAACAGATCGACGCCGCCTTCGGCATGGGCTGGTGGAAAACCAACCCGGCGGCCGCCAAAGAGCTGCTGGAGAAAGCCGGCTACAAAAAAGTTGGCGACCAATGGATGACGCCGGACGGCAAACCGTTCACCATCCGTGTCATGGTTGAGGGCGACGCGCGCCCGATCATGACGCGCGCCGGCTCAATGATTGTGCAAAACTGGAAGCAGTTCGGCATTGACGCCAAGGTCGATGTGGCCCAAGGCACCTTGCCCACGCGCCGCGCGGCGGGCGACTTCGACACCTTCATTGGCTGGAGCGTCGAAACCTGGGGCGGCCATCCTGATCTATCCTATTTCCTGGACAGCTGGCACAGCCAGTTTGTCGCAGAACCCGGCAAACCCCAGCCTGCGCGCAACTGGCAGCGTTGGGCCAACCCGGAGCTGGACAAAATCATCGAGACCGTGCGCACGGTTGGTTTTGACGACCCACGCGGCATTGAGCTGGGCAAGGACTACGTGAAACTCGTCACCCGCGAGATGCCGATCATCCCGCTGATGGCCTACAACGTCTTCACGGTGATGGACGAAACCTATTGGAAAGGCTGGCCCACCTCGGCCAACCCCTACGCCAATCCGGTGCCGAACTGGAGCAATTCGCGTTACATGCTGACGCGGCTTAAGCCCGCGAAGTAGGCCTGAGCTGTCGGTTCTCCGCTGCTGACTCCACGCGACAGATAGATGCGGGCATTCGCGATCTACGGGCTCAAGCGCCTGGGTCAATTCGTGCTGGTGGTGTTTATTGGCGTCAACATCGCCTACATCATCACGCACGCCACGCCGATTGACCCGGTCGAGCAATCCATTTCGGTGGCGACCTCCTTCGGCAACACCAGCCCCGAAGCCATCACGATGATGCGCGAGTCGCTGCGTGAGCTGTATGGGCTCACGGGCGGGCCGGTGGAGCAGTACGTCAATTTCTGGAAACGCATCGTAACGGCGGATTTCGGGCCGTCGCTCTCAAGCTTTCCGACGCCAGCCATGACACTCATTGGTCGAGCGCTGCCCTGGACGGTCGGGCTGCTGTTTACTTCCACCCTGCTGACTTGGGCACTGGGCAATCTGCTGGGCGGGCTAGCGGGTTATTACCGCAACAACCGGAGCCTGAAGCTATTGGGCGTCATCGCCATGGGCCTTCACCCGGTACCGTATTACATCGCCGGTTTTGTGCTCTTGGTGATTTTTGGTTATCTCTGGCCGGTGTTGCCGATCACCGGCGGCAGCGACATGAACCTGCGTCAGGTGATGGATTTCGACCACGTGCTGAGCATTCTCAAACATTCCATACTTCCGGCGGCGAGTTTGATGCTGATCGGCATTGGCAGCTGGTTTCTGGGCATGCGGTCATTGGTGTCGAACGTGGTCACCGAAGACTACGTGACCTACGCGGAGCTCGGTGGTGTGGCCCACAAACGCATCTTGTTTTCCTACGTGATGCGCAATGCGCTGGTGCCGCAAGTGACCGGACTGGCCATGTCGCTGGGCACGATTTTCAACGGCGCCATCATCGTAGAGCAGATTTTTGGCTATCCGGGCGTTGGGGCGCTTTTGGTCGGCGCGGTGTATGCCGGCGACTATGGCCTGGTGCTGGGCGTGACGACGATTTCCATCATTGGGGTTTCAGCCGCCGTGTTTTTGATCGACCTGACCTATCCCTTGCTGGACCCTCGCGTGGAAGCCCGCTAAGCCCACTAGCCCAATCTCTGGCCATGTTCAAAACCCTGCGCGATCTGCTCAAGACCAACGTCGAATTTGCCCTCGGCGCAGCCTTGACCGCCATTGTCGTTTTCATCGCGCTGCTGTCGTTTGTCTCGCCTTATCCGCCGATGGATTTGTACACCACCGGCATGGACGTGCCACCCGGCTGGCCACACCTGTTTGGCACCACCAGCCGCGGGCAAGATGTTTTCTGGCTGCTCACTTACGCGATTCGCAACACCCTGCTGTTTGGCTTGACCGTGGCGTTGCTCAGCCGCGTCATGGCGCTGTTGGTGGGGTTGCTGTCGGGCTACAAAGGCGGCTGGATTGACCGGCTGCTGATGTCGATCAACGACACCTTCATCGTCATCCCGCTGCTGCCGATCCTGGTGCTGTTTTATTTTGTGATGCGCGACAAGCTGACCTGGGGCTGGCTGGCGGTGATCATGGCCATGTTGGGCTGGGCCTATGACGCACGTTTGATCCGCTCGATCGCCATCAGCCTGCGCAACCGCGACTTCACCCGCACCAGCGTGTTCTCGGGTATGACCACCCGCGAGATCCTGCAGCGCGAACACCTGCCGTATGTGTTGCCGGTAGTTTTCTCGACCACGCTGAACAACATCAATTGGTCCATCGGCCTGGAGGTGACGCTGGCGGTGTTGGGCTTCACCGACATCAACACCCCCTCCATCGGCGGCATGATTTATTGGGCCAACCAGCACACCGCCATGGTGGCTGGCATCTGGTGGTGGATCGCCTTTCCGGTGCTGCTTTTGGTGATGGTGTTCATCGGCCTGTATTTGCTGGCGGTTTCGATGAACGAATACATTGACCCGCGCAGCCGCCTGAGCCGCATGGGGAGCGGTGCATGAGTGCCTCGCCTGGCGCAGAAGCGGTGCTTCAGGTCACCGGCCTCAAGGCCTACTACCGCACCCGGCTTTTTGGCAATGACCGCGAAGTCAAGGCGGTGGACGGCGTCGATTTCGAAGTCCGCCGCAACGAAATTTACGGCCTGGCGGGCGAATCGAGCTCCGGCAAGACCACACTGATCAAAACCATTGCGGCGGCGCTAAAGCCGCCTTTGGAAATTGTCGCCGGCCGTGTTGACTTTGCCTTCGCGCCCGACATCTTGAGAATGAAGTCGGATGCGCTTGACGAGTTGCGCTGGCGCCATTTGTCTTACATCGTTCAGGGCTCGATGAGTGTCTTCAACCCGGTGCGGCGCATCCGCCAGTCGTTTGTCGACTTCGCCTTCCGCCACATCAACCAGCCGCGCGCCGAATTTGACCGGCAGGTAGGCGCCCATCTGGCTCGGGTCCAGCTTGAGCCCAGTGTGCTGAATGCCTACCCGCATGAGCTGTCCGGTGGCATGCGCCAGCGGGTCACGATTGCGCTGGCCACCATCTGCCGGCCCGACTTCATCATTGCCGACGAGCCGACCACTGCCCTGGACGTGATCGTGCAAAAAAACGTGCTCGACATGATCCGCGAGATTCAGCGCGAGAAGGGCTCCTCGGTGCTGCTGGTCACGCACGACCTGGGCGTGCACGCGCACCTGGCGGATCGCCTGGGCATCATGTACGCGGGGCGCATTGTGGAAGAAGGGCCAACGCTGGAACTCTTCCGCAACCCGCGTCACCCCTACACCGCGCATCTGGTGTCCAGCCTGCCGCGCATTGGTGATGCCGCTCCACGCAAGGGCCTGGAGGGCAGCCCGCCCAACCTTGCAGCCCCGCCCGGTGGTTGCCGTTTTCACCCGCGCTGCCCCTTGGCCATGGACCGTTGCCGCAACGAAGCGCCGCCCATGACCGTCATAACACCGGGCCATCGCGCCGCCTGTTTCGCGATCACATCATGACGACACAGAGCGCCGCCTTGCTGGAACTCGACCACGTCACAAAGGACTATGTCCGGGGCGGCCTGTTGTCACGCCAGCGCATTCGGGCGGTGGATGACGTGAGTTTTCGCCTCGAGTCAGGTCAACCCGAAATCTTCGCCATCATTGGCGAGTCAGGCAGCGGTAAATCCACGCTGGCCAGCATGATCCTGAACCTGGTCCAGCCCAGCATGGGGCAACTGCGTTTTGCCGGCACTGATCTGGCCACCATCCGCAGAAAGCCGGATCGCCTCAAGTTCATGGCGCAGGTGCAGCCTATTTTCCAGAACCCGTTTGAAGCCTTCAACCCCTTGAAGCAGCTTGACCACTATCTTTTTATAACGGCGCGCCGCTTTACAGCCGCCAAAGATGACGCAGCGGCCATGCAGTGTGCGGACGAGGCCCTGGTCAAGGTCGGCCTGTCGCTGGCCGAGGTGCGCGGGCGCTTCCCGCATGAGTTGTCGGGCGGCCAGCTGCAACGCATTGCGGTGGCACGTGCCCTGATTCCTTCGCCCAAACTCATCATCGCCGACGAGCCGGTGTCAATGGTCGATGCCTCCTTGCGCATGTCCATCGTGAACCTGTTCAAGACCCTGCGTGATGACTTGGGCATCTCCATCATCTATATCACCCACGACCTGGCCACGGCCTATTACATCTCGGACCGCATCATCATCATGCAGCGCGGCAAGGTGGTCGAGGCGGGCGACGCCAAAACCGTGCTGACCAACCCGCAGCACCCGTATTCGCAGCAGCTCAAGAGCGCGGTGCTGCTGCCCGACACCACCTCAAACGCTGCCACGCTCCTTCAACCCCCGCATCAAAC
Source organism: Rhodoferax sp. (assembly GCA_031373455.1). Taxonomy (GTDB): domain Bacteria; phylum Pseudomonadota; class Gammaproteobacteria; order Burkholderiales; family Burkholderiaceae_C; genus JANYCG01. Next base: position 4,980 of record JANMMR010000105.1, on the reverse strand, counting down.
CAGCCCAGGAGAGACCGCCCATGTCTAGCACGCGCACAGCCAAAATCATGATCGACCGCGATTTCGCGATTGGCGAAACCGATCCGCGCCTGTTTGGCGCCTTTGTGGAGCATCTGGGGCGCTGTGTTTATGGCGGCATTTACGAGCCGGGCCACGCCACCGCCGACAAGCAGGGCTTCCGGCAGGACGTGCTGGCCCTGGTGCGTGAACTGGGCACCACCATCATGCGTTACCCCGGTGGCAATTTTGTTTCGGGCTACAACTGGGAAGACGGCGTTGGCCCCGTCGAAAAACGCCCCAAACGGCTGGATCTGGCCTGGTTCTCCACTGAGCCCAATACCTTTGGCACCAATGAATTTGTCGACTGGTGCAGGGCTGCGGAAGTGGAGCCGATGTTTGCCGTCAACCTGGGCACGCGTAACGCCGATGCAGCGCGCAACATGCTCGAATACTGCAACCACCCCGGCGGCACGGCTTTGTCTGAGCTGCGCCGCGCCCATGGCTGGGACAAACCGCACGACATCAAGTTCTGGTGCCTGGGCAACGAGATGGACGGGCCGTGGCAGATGGAGATGAAAACCGCCACCGAATACGGCCGCATTGCCACCGAGGCCGCCAAGATGATGCGCTGGATCGACCCGAGCATCGAGCTGGCTGCCTGCGGCTCTTCAGGCCGCACCATGCCGACGTATGGCAGCTGGGAAGACACTGTGCTGGAGCACACCTTCGACCATGTGGAATATGTCTCGCTGCACACCTACCTGAACAACTACAAGGGCGACACCGCCGCCTTTCTGGCCTGCCCCGACCTGATGGACAACTTCATCGAAGAGGTGGTGGCGATTGCCGACGCTGTGGCCGCCAAACGCCGTTCACCCAAACGCATCATGCTGAGTTTTGACGAATGGAACGTCTGGTACCGCACCCGGCGCGTCCGGGCCGACCGCGTCAAGGAAGGCTGGCCGATAGCGCCGCCTATCCTGGAAGAGATTTACAACATGGAAGATGCGCTGTGTTTCGGCGGCGCCTGCATTTCGCTGTTGAACCACGTAGACCGCGTCAAGTCTGCCTGCTTGGCGCAGTTGGTCAACGTGATTGCCCCCATCGTGACGGAAACCGGCGGCCCGGCCTGGCGCCAGACCATCTTCCACCCCTTCGCGCAGATGAGCAAATTCGGGCGTGGCCGGGTGCTGCGTGCACGGGTTGAGTCCGACACCTACGCCACCCGCTACTACGACCCGCGTGGCGCCAACGACCATTTTTACGACATCCCCACCGCGCCTTATCTCAAAGTGGCTACCGTCGCCAATGAAGATGGCGGCCTGAGCATTTTTGCCCTGAACCGCGACTTGACCGGCGAGGTGAGCGTCGAGGTCTCGGCCCGTGGTTTTGTACCCCTCAAGCCGGGGCTTGCACACCAGTTGCACCACGCAGACCTTGCCGCCATCAACACCAGGGAATCGCCCGACAAAGTATCGCCGACGGCACTGGCTGGCGTGTCTGTCAAAAGGGACCAGATCCGCATGACGCTGGCCCCCGCCTCGTGGAACGTGATCAAGCTGGTTCCTGCCTGACAATGTTGCCTTCGGCGGCACATGGTGGCCAAGGGTGCGCAATTTGGACGATCAAGACAATACGCGACGCAATTTTCTCAATGTCGATCCGGAGCTGAACTTTGCGGTGATCCGGGGCCTGTCGTCGCCGGTGCGCATCCAGATTCTCAAGCTGCTGCAGCGCAAGGGGCCGATGAACGTCAACCAGATCAGCGAGGCGGTTGGCCTGCCGCAATCCACAGTCGCCACCCACATCCAGATTCTGCAGGAGTCCGGCCTGATCGACACCCAGACGCAGAAGGCCACCAAGGGCCAGCAGAAAATCTGCTCGGCGCGTTTTGATGAAATCGTGATCCGGCTGGATGAAACGCCGAGCCAGGAGTTCGACAACACGGTCGAAGTCGCGATGCCCCTGGGGCTGTACACCAGCTGCGGTGTCAGCGCGCCCTGCGGCATGTGCTCGACCCAGCGCGTGATCGGCATTCTGGATGTGCCCGACCTGTTCCTCGACCCGGCCCGCATGCAGGCGGCGCTGTTGTGGTTTGGGCGGGGGCATGTCGAATACAAATTCCCCAACAACGCCAAACTGCTGAACGCCGGGATAGAGGCCATCGAGTTCAGCCTGGAGCTGTCCTCCGAGACGCCTGGCACCAACAGCAACTGGCCGAGTGACATCAGCCTGTGGGTCAACGATATCCAGGTCGGCACGTGGACCTCACCCGGCGACTATGGCGACAAGCGCGGCATCTACACACCGCACTGGTGGAAGCTGGAGGGCTCGCAGTACGGCGAGCTGACAAATTGGGTGATTTCAGACCAGGGCACGACGGTGGGCGGCAAAAAGATTTCAGACGTCACCCTCTCCCAATTGGCAATCGGCGATCACCACTCCATCCGGCTCAAGATCGGCATTGACGAAGCCGCCACGAACCCCGGTGGCATCAACATCTTTGGCAAGGGATTTGGCAACCACAACCAGGACATCGTGATGCGGCTGCATCTCACGCCGCAGGCCTGAGGCGCTTACCATCCACCTCATCCATCTATCCATTCGACGATCAAAACGCCATGTCAAATCTCTCAGACGCCACCCGCCAACAGCTCAAAACCGTCAGCACCGCGACGATCTTCACAGCCTTGTTCAAGCGCGGCTTGCGCAACCAATACATACAAGACGTGCGCCCGATCAACGGCAACCTGCCCAACATGGTCGGTGAGGCGTATACGCTGCGCTACATCCCGGCGCGCGAAGATTTGAACGACATCAGCGTGTTCCAGAACCGCGCCCATCCCCAGCGCAAAGCCATCGAAGACTGCCCACCCGGCGCGGTGTTTGTGATCGACAGCCGCAAAGACCCGCGCGCCGCCTCGGCCGGCGGCATTTTGATCAGCCGCCTGATGGTGCGTGGCGTCGCCGGTTGTGTGACCGACGGCGGCTTTCGCGACTCGCCCGAAATGGCCAAGCTGCCCTTCCCCACCTACCACAACCGCCCCGCTGCCCCCACCAACCTCACCGTGCACCAGGCCATTGATGTCAACGTGCCCATCGGCTGCGGCGACGCCCCGGTCTTCCCCGGCGACGTGATCGTGGGCGACGCTGAAGGGGTGGTGGTGATCCCCGCCCACATGGCCGACGAGATCGCCGCAGAGGCCGTCGAAATGACGGCGTTTGAAGATTTTGTGACCGAGATGGTGCAACAGGAAGGCCGCTCGATTTTGGGGCTTTACCCGCCAACGGAACAGAAATCGAAGGATGATTTTGCGGTTTGGAGAAAAGCCAAGAACCGTTGAGCTTGCCTGGCGTAATATTCAGCTTTGCAAGTTCTTCGGCGCAAACAGCCATCGGCAAGGAGTGTCACCATGCAAACCCCGTTCATTCAATGCCAGCCCGACATCATGGGCGGCACGCCTGTGTTTTCCGGGTCGCGTGTGCCGGTGCATACCCTGGTTGAGTATTTGCAGGCCGGTGAAACCATCGACGATTTTTTGGAAGGCTTCCCAACGGTAGAGCGCAGCAAAGTGCTGGCGTTTCTGGAAGCGGCAGAACGTTATGCGAGTATGACCGAGGCCTGAACGTCATGCGTGTGTTGCTCGACGAATGCGTGGATTGGCGCTTGCTGCGCGACCTTGCGGGTCATGATGTCAAAACCGCGCGCCAGATGGGTTGGTCCGAGGTGAAAAACGGCCAACTACTGCGCCTTACTGCGGAACATTTCGATGTGTTTGTGACGGTGGACCGCAACCTGTCATTTCAAAACAAGGTGATCGATCTGCCTTTGGCCGTGATTGTGTTGGCTGCTCCAACCAACCGTCTGGCGGATTTGCGGCTGCTGTTGCCACGTCTGTTGCCCGCGATTGACCAAACGATGGCGGGGCAAGTGGTGCTGGTCAGCTGATTCTTCCGCTAGTTCTGTGGCAGGCTGTCCATGTTTTGGGGCTGTACCCGCCGACCGAGCAAAAATCGAAGGATGATTTTGCGGCTTGGAGAAAATCAAAAAATAGGTAGTCAAAATTATTTTTCATGTTATTTTTAATCAATTTAAGTTAATTATTAATAGCTAAATACGCATATTTTTAGAGACTTAATGCTAAAAATATTGGTTAATTATCGAAGTAAATAAGAAATCTTTGATTTCGAACGCCAAATGCCGTGTTAACTGCCCCATCTACCTGAATGCTTGGTGTGCGCGGGAGTGCGGGGCCAGCCCAATTGAAGCTTGGTTAACAAGTTGGCAAAATTGTTGGCAAAAATCTTGGTAGATTTTTGTAAAACACTATTTAAATCAATTGTTTACAAGTTTTAATAACTTGGCAAAATAGGGGCATGTATACCCAGCCCCACCAGTTTGAGCCTTTAATGCCCGCCGATGCGCGCATGGAGCCGCTGCTGGCCAGGGCGCACGACCTGTCCCGCGCCGCCACGCTGCTGGCCGGCACGCGCGTGCCGCCGGAGTTGCGCGCCCTGTTGCGCAGCATGAACTCCTATTACACCAACCGCATTGAGGGCCAGCACATCCGCCCGCATGAGATTGAGCGGGCGCTGCGCAAAGACTTCTCCAAAGACGCCAAGCTGGCAGCCAAGCAGCGCCTGGCGGTGGCGCACATTGAAGCCGAAGCGGCGCTGGAGCAGCGTTACACCGGAGGCGACGGCGCGCGCGCGCTGTATTCGGCAGACGCGGTGCAGGTCATCCACCAGGAGCTGTTTGGCCGCTTGTCTGCGGGTGATTTGTTCACCGATGAGGGTGAGCCCATCGTGCCCGGGCAATTGCGCCAGCGCGAGGTGCAGGTGGGCCAGCACGTGGCCCCCGCGTTTGCCAGTGTGCCTACGTTTTTAGGGCGCTGGGGGCGCTACTACGGCACGGTGCGCCGCGGGGAGGCGGCGCTTGTCGCTGCTGCCTGTGCCCACCAGCGGCTGGGATGGGTTCAC
>JANMMR010000083.1:0-2307 GCA_031373455.1 Rhodoferax sp. | reverse complement strand
TTGGCCTGCACAAAGGCCAGCACTTCCTTCTTTTGCACGAGCCAGGCGTGCACCTTGTTTTTCAGCACTGGCGCCTTGCCCGGCGAGCCCAGCCCTTTGCCATGCACCACCCGCACGCAACGCACGCCATTTTTTGACGACGCCCGGATGAAAGCGCCCAGGCGCTCGCGCGCCTCGTCGCTGCGCAGGCCATGCAAATCCAGCTGGGCCTGGATGCTCCAGTTGCCGCGGCGCAGTTTGCGCGTCACGTCGGTGCCAATGCCACTTTGGCGGTAACTCAGGGTGTCGTCAATGTCGAGCAGGGTGCTCACATCAAACTCGTCGCTGATGGCCTCCACCAGCACTGCTTGTTCATCGCGTTGTTGCTGCCTGGGTATGGCCTCGGGCAGCGCTGGCTTCAAGTGCGCCCGGCGTTTGTCGGGCAAGGCTTGAACGATGCCGGCCGCGTTGGCGAACAGGTTGTGTTCGGCGGCCAGGCGCTGCTGCAGCAGCGCCTGCTGCGCGCGGGTGCGGGTTTCAAGCTCGACACGTTGAGCGATGTCGACCTTCACCTGTTTCAGGTCGGCCAGCGTTGTCATGCGGCCTTTTTCCTTCGCTGGTGGCGCTGGCTTGTTCACATCAGTCCCCGTTCGGCCATGGAAAATGTTTCACCTGGCGCGACGATGATGTGGTCCAGCACCTGCACGTCGATCAACGCCAAGGCGGCCTTGAGCGTGCGTGTCAAAGCTTCGTCGGCCCGGGAGGGCGCCGCCGAGCCGCTCGGGTGGTTGTGCGACAACACCACGTGGCTGGCTTTGAAGTGCAGCGCCTTGAGCACCACTTCGCGCGGGTACACGGAGGTTTGTGAGAGTGTGCCGCGAAACATCTCTTCGAGCGTGATCATGCGCATGGCTGTGTCCAGGAACAGCACGGCAAACACCTCGTAGGGCCGGCTGGCCAAATGCAGCTGCAAATACTGCTTCATCGCCTCGGGCGTTGCCAGCACCGTTTGCTGCGTCAATTTCTGCGCCAGCGCGCGGCGCGCCAGTTCCAGCACAGCCACCAGCTCGGAGCGTTTGGCCGGCCCCAGGCCTTTGACACGCTGGAGGTCTTCGGCGGAGGCGTTCAGAAGGCCGGCGATACCGTCAAAGCCAGTGCCATCCCTGGCCAATTGCAGCAACTCGTCGGCCAGTTGCAACACGCCTTTGCCCTTGATGCCGGTTCGCAGCAGCAGGGCCAGCAGCTCGGTGTCGCTCAGGGCGCCGGGGCCGCGCGCCAGCAGCTTTTCGCGCGGGCGGGCGTCGGCGGGCAGTTGTTTGATGGACATGGAATTTCTGCTAAACGGCCGTTGAGGCAGTTTTGGAGGGACTTTTAGCGGGTTTCTACAATACGGGTCAGTTTATCGAGAGTTTCATGACCGCCCCAATGATTGCCAGCGCCCGCGTCCAGCCGGCTTCTTTTTTGACCCTGCATTACCGCTTGGCGGGCCCTGCCGGCGACATCATCAACACCTTCAGCGGCAAACCGGCCACGCTCTCTTTGGGTACCGGCGAGTTGTCGCCGGCGGTAGAGGCCTGCCTGATCGGCCTTGAAGAAGGCACCCGCGCCACTTTCGAGTTGCCTGCCGGCGCTGCCTTTGGCGAGCGCAAAACCGAAATGGTGCAGTGGGTGGCGCGCAAACTTCTCAAAACGCTGGGGGACCCGCTGGAGGTTTACCGGGTGGGCGATGTTGTGCAATTTCCAACGCCCGATGGCCAGGCCCAATACGCCGGCGCAGTGTTGCAAGTCAACAGCGACGCGCAGGAAGGCGCGGTGTTGTTCGACTTCAACCACCCCTTGGCCGGCCAGCCGGTGAGTTTTGAAGTGCACTTGATCGGCGTTTTATGAGCGCAGCACACGAAGTGGCAAACCAGGGAGTCAAAATCCTTTTGGCTGAACCGCGCGGGTTTTGCGCGGGGGTTGACCGCGCCATCGAAATTGTCGAGCGGGCGCTGGCGAAATTTGGCCGCCCGATTTACGTGCGCCATGAAATCGTGCACAACACCTATGTCGTGGACGACCTCAAGGCCAAGGGCGCGATTTTCATTGAAGACCTGAACGACGTGCCACCCGGCGCCACGTTGGTTTTCAGCGCCCACGGTGTCAGCAAAGCCATTCAGCAGGAGGCTCAGGCGCGCGGGTTCCAGGTTTTTGACGCCACCTGCCCGCTGGTGACCAAGGTGCACGTCGAGGTGGCCAAGCTGCACAAGGAAGGCTTTGAGTTCATCATGATCGGCCACAAGGGGCACCCGGAAGTTGAAGGCACCATGGGCCAGTTGGAGAGCGGCA
>JANMMR010000082.1:0-2399 GCA_031373455.1 Rhodoferax sp. | reverse complement strand
TTGGCCTGCACAAAGGCCAGCACTTCCTTCTTTTGCACGAGCCAGGCGTGCACCTTGTTTTTCAGCACTGGCGCCTTGCCCGGCGAGCCCAGCCCTTTGCCATGCACCACCCGCACGCAACGCACGCCATTTTTTGACGACTCGCGGATAAACGCACCCAGGCGCGCGCGCGCCTCGTCACTGCGCAGGCCATGCAAATCCAGCTGGGCCTGGATGCTCCAGTTGCCACGGCGCAGTTTGCGCGTCACGTCGGTGCCAATGCCGCTTTGGCGGTAGCTCAGGGTGTCGTCAACGTCGAGCAGGGTGGTCACGTCAAACTCGTCGCTGATGGCCTCCAGCAGCACCGCCTGGTCATCGCGTTGTTGCTGGCGGGGTATGGCCTCGGGCTGCGCCGGCTTCAAGTGGGCGCGGCGCTTGTCGGGCAGCGGCTGGACGATGCCCGCCGCGTTGGCAAACAGGTTGTGTTCGGCGGCTACCCGTTGCTTCACCAGCGCCTGCTGCGCGCGGGTGCGGGTTTCTTGCTCAAGGCGCCGGGCAATGTCGAGCTTCACCTGTTTCAGGTCGGCCAGCGTTGTCAGGCGGGTTTTGGGCCCGGCAGGCAGTGGCGATTGGGTCACATCAAGCCCCGCTCGGCCATGGAAAACGCCTCGCCCGGCGCGACGATGATGTGGTCCAGCACGTTCACGTCGATCAGCGCCAAAGCCGCCTTGAGCGTGCGCGTCAGGGCTTCGTCGGCCCTGGAGGGCGTCGCCGAGCCGCTCGGGTGGTTGTGCGACAACACCACGTGGCTGGCTTTGAGCTGCAGCGCCTTGAGCGCCACCTCGCGCGGGTAAACAGACGTTTGAGCGAGCGTGCCGCGAAACATCTCTTCGAGTGTGATCATGCGCATGGCGGTGTCGAGGAACAGCACGGCAAACACCTCGTACGGCCGGCTGGCCAGATGCAACTGCAAATACGCCTTCACGGCCTCCGGTGTCGCCAGCACCGTTTGCTGTGTCAACTTCTGCGCCAGTGCGCGGCGGGCGAGCTCAAGCACCGCCACCAGCTCGGAGCGTTTGGCCGGCCCCAGCCCTTTGACGCGCTGAAGGTCTTCGGCGGAGGCATTCAAAAGGCCGGCAATGCCGTCAAACCCGCTGCCATCCTTGGCCAGTTGCAGCAACTCGCCAGCCAGTTGCAACACCCCTTTGCCCTTGATGCCGGTCCTGAGCAACAAAGCCAGCAGCTCGGTATCGCTCAGCGCGCCGGCGCCGCGTGCCAGCAGTTTTTCACGCGGGCGGGCGTCGGCAGGGAGGTGTTTGATGGACATGGAATTTATGCAAACCGTCCCATCGGGGCGAATCTGGCGGCCAATTTGGGTCTTTTAGGCGGGTTTCTACAATACAGGCCAGTTTATCGAGAGTTTCATGACCACCCCTACGATTGCCAGCGCCCGCGTCCAGCCGGGCTCCTTTTTGACCCTGCACTACCGTTTGGCAGGCCCTGCCGGCGACATCATCAACACCTTCAGCGGCAAACCGGCGACTTTGTCCCTGGGGCAAAGCGAGCTCTCGCCCGCCGTGGAGGCCTGCCTGATCGGCCTCGAAGAAGGCACGCGTACCGCGTTTGAGTTGCCCGCCGGCAGCGCCTTTGGTGAGCGCAAATCCGAAATGGTGCAGTGGGTGGCCCGCAAACTGCTCAAAACCCTGGGTGATCCGCTGGAGGTTTACCGGGTGGGGGATGTGGTGCAATTCCCCACACCCGATGGCCAGGCCCAATACGCTGGCGCCGTGTTGCAGGTCAAGAGTGACGGGGAGGGTGGCGCCGTGTTGTTCGACTTCAACCACCCCTTGGCCGGCCAGCCCGTGAGTTTTGAAGTACAGCTGATCGGAGTTTTATGAGCTCAACACACCAAATGCCAAGCGGGGGGGGCAAATTTCCCGCAGGGCCGCCCCAAGGGAAATTAGCCCCCTCGGGCGGCAGCGCAGCAGACGAAGTGGCAAGCGTAGGGGTCAATATCCTTTTGGCCGAGCCGCGCGGGTTTTGCGCGGGGGTTGACCGGGCCATCGAAATCGTCGAGCGCGCACTGGCGAAATTTGGCCGCCCGATCTACGTGCGCCATGAGATCGTGCACAACACCTACGTGGTGGACGACCTCAAGGCCAAAGGTGCGATCTTCATTGAGGAACTGAGCGACGTGCCGCCCGGCGCCACGCTGGTTTTCAGCGCCCACGGTGTCAGCAAGGCGGTGCAAGAGGAGGCCCAGGCGCGCGGGTTCCGGATTTTTGACGCCACCTGCCCGCTGGTGACCAAGGTGCACGTCGAGGTGGCCAAGCTGCACAAGGAAGGCTTTGAGTTCATCATGATCGGCCACAAGGGGCACCCGGAAGTTGAAGGCACCATGGGCCAGTTGGAGAGCGGCA
>JANMMR010000032.1:0-6179 GCA_031373455.1 Rhodoferax sp. | reverse complement strand
GTGAGTTCGTCTGCCGGCACCAACCTCAACATTGCCTTGACGGGCGCCGTGGTGGGTGGCGGCTGGGGTTACACCACACGGCCAGGCACGATGTCGCATTGGCCCGGCGGCATTTGCCTGGCCTTTCCGGCAGCCGGCAGCGTGAACGGCGTTGTGGTGCTGGCCGAGGGCGACGTGAACCTGACCTTCAAACGTTACCTCGCCAGCGCTGTGACCCTGACGGTTGAAAACGACTACGTCACCGAGATTGCCGGCAAAGGGCTGGACGCCGAGTTGATGCGCGGCTACATCGCCGCCTGGGGCGACCGGAAAGCCTACGCGGTCTCCCACGTCGGCTGGGGCATGAACCCCAAAGCGCGCTGGGATTCCATGGCGTTTTACGACAAGAACGATTTCAATGGCACCGAGCTGCGCGCTTTCGCCGGCAATTTCCTGTATTCCACCGGCGCCAATGAGGTCGCCAAACGGCACACGCTGGGGCATTTTGATTTGCCCATGCGCCATTGCACGGTGAAGCTGGACGGCGACACCGTGGTCGATCAAGGGCGATTGTGCGGAGATCTGGCGTGAGCGACCTGCCGTTTTACATCGAGCGGGGCAGCGGCGATACCGCCGTGTTTTTGCTGCATGGGGTGGGCGGCGGCCACCGCGCGTTTGACGCGACCTTGCCGTCACTGGCGTTGGCCGGTTACCGCGCCATTGCCTGGGATGCACCAGGGTACGGCTCGTCTGGGGCCGGCGAAGCTCTCAGCATGGCGGTGTTTGCAGATTCGTTCCTGCGGCTGGTTCGCCATGTCGGAGCCCGCCGCAACGTGGTGGTTGGGCACAGCATGGGCGGCATGGTGGCGCAGGAAGCCTGCTTTCGGCGGCCCTTGGGGCTGGACGGGCTGGTCCTTTTTGCCACGTCCGCAGCCTTTGGCAAACCCGGCGGAGATTGGCAAAAGGAGTTTTTACAAAGCCGATTTGCGGCATTGGATGCGGGCTTGGGCATGGAAGGCCTGGCCCCGGTCCTGGTTGGCGGCATGTTGGCCCTGGGGGCCACGTTGGAAACCCGCAATGCAGCCGTGGCGCTGATGCGCACTGTGCCCGAGGCAACCTACCGCGCCGCGTTGGCCGCAATCGTTTCTTTCAACCGCCAGGAGAACCTCGCGCGCATCACCGTGCCCGTGCTTTGCCTGGCCTGTGAGGAAGACAAGACAGCGCCGCCTTCCGTGATGGAAAAAATGGCCAGCCTGTTGCCCAACGGCGAGTTCCGAAGCCTGGCACATGCGGGCCACCTGGGCAATATGGAGCAGCCCCGCGCCTTCAACGCCGCCGTGCTGGATTTCCTGCGCAAGAATTTTCCGATCAAGGATTGAAGACCATGCCCAGTGCCAACCCCGCCGGCAGTTCTGCCAGCAACCCGCCAAGTGGCGCGGTCAAGCGTTACCAACCACCCTGCATCGCCGGGGATTACACCGTGTTGACCCCGAAACAGGAAAAGCTGCTGGCGATTGCCGCCGACCTGGGCGCCAACCGGTTTGCCAAACGCGCAGACCAAATTGACCGCGACGCTGTTTTCCCCTTTGAAAATTACGCCGACCTGCGCCAGGCGGGTCTGCTGGCCATCTGCGTGCCCGAGGCATTTGGTGGTTTGGGTGCCGATTTCGCCACCTATGTGATGGTGGCCGCAGAAATCGGCCGCCATTGCGGCTCCACGGCGCTCACGCTCAACATGCACGTCAGCTCCTGCCTGTGGACCGGCATGATCGCGGACGACTTGACGATGACCCCCGAGCAACGCGCCAACCATGAAGCCCACCGCGCCGTCCACTACCGGCGCATCGTGGATGATGGCAAGGTCTATTCGCAGCCGTTCTCGGAGGGTGGCGCGGCAGCGGCAGGCAAGGCGCCCTTTGGCACGCTGGCAAAAAAAGTGGCGGGAGGTTACCTGGTCAACGGCAAGAAAATTTTTGCTTCCTTGGCTGGCGCGGCGGACTATTACGGCATTCTGTGCACGCTGGACAAACCCGGCGCCACGCAGCGCGACAGCCTCTACCTGGCGGTCGACCGGAACCTGCCGGGAGTGAGCGTGACGGGCGACTGGGACCCGCTGGGCATGCGCGGCACCGTGAGCCGCACGCTGCTTTTCAAAGACGTATTCGTGCCGGAAATCGAGCGCCTGATGCCCGAAGGTCTTTATGCGCAGGCGGCCGTTCGCTGGCCGCACATGTTCGCCACGCTGTCGCCCACCTACATGGGCATCGCGCAAGCGGCCTACGACTTCACCGTGCAGTACCTGCGTGGCGAAGCGGCCGGCATGCCGACGGTGCAGCGGCGCATGTACCCGACCAAACAAATCGCCGTGTCCGAGATGAAGGTGAAACTCGAGCAAACCCGCGCCATATTTCTGCAAAATGCGCGGGCCGCCCGTGCTGACCCGAGCAAGGAGATCCGGCTGGGCCTTTATGCGGCGCACTACAGCATCATGGAAAATGCCAACGACATTTGCCGCCTGGCGGTGCGCACCTGTGGCGGCCAGTCGATGTTGAAATCCCTGCCGCTGGAGCGCATGTACCGCGACTCGCGCTGCGGCTCCCTGATGCTGCCGTGGACTGCTGAGCTCTGCATCGACCGCCTGGGGCGCGAGACCCTGTACGAATCTGGCGAGCAGGACGAGCCCGATATCCTCTAAAAAGGCGCAAGGCGTGAGTCTGATCGCCGTTATTGCCGGGCATGCGGCGCAAACGCCCGAGCGGACCGCCCTGCGTTTTGAAGGGGAAACCATCACCTACGGCGGCTTGTGGCAACGCGTCGAGGAAGCTGCCGCAAAGCTGCGCGGCCAAGGCATTCAGCCCGGCGACCGGGTGGCCTGGCTCGGGCTGAACGACCCGTACGCGCTGGTGCTCCTGCTCGCACTCGCGCGCATTCAGGCGATCTTTTTGCCGCTGAATTACCGGCTGGCGCCCGAGGAATTGCAGGCCATTCTGGCGCACGCCCAGGCCAGACTCTTGTGTGCCGATCAAAGCCATCAATTTCTGGCCCAGGCGCTCCAGGTTCACCCGCCGCAACGCAATGACTTGGCGGACGCAAACGTGGACGCAGGTGCAGACACTGACGCCGACCCGCCCGTCTTGCTGGTCTACACCTCAGGCACCACCGGCAAACCCAAAGGCGCATTGCACACACAGTCGGGCTTGCTGGCCAACTGCATGGCCTCCATCCATGCGGACGGCATGACGGCCGACGACCACGTACTGACGGCCTTGCCGATGTTCCATGTGGGCGGCTTGTGCATCCAGACCTTGCCGGCGCTGTACGCGGGAGCGCAAGTTACCATCCATGCGCGTTTTGACGCTGCGGCCTGGCTGGAGGATGTGCAGGCGCTCAAACCGACCTTATCCCTTCTCGTGCCGGCCACGCTGCGCGCAGTGATCGGCCATGCGGCGTTTGCGACAACGGACCTCTCGTCATTGAAACTGCTCAACGCAGGTTCTTCAACGATTCCGCTCTCGCAGATCGAGGCTTTCCACGCGCGCGGCGTTCCGGTGTGCCAGGTGTACGGCGCAACCGAGACCGGGCCGGTGTCTATTTACCTGCTGCGTGACGAGGCCATGCAACACGCAGGCAGCGCGGGCAGGGCGGGGATGAACGTGGACGTTCGCCTTGTCGACGATGGCGGACGCGACGTGGCTGACGGCGCTGTCGGCGAAATCTGGCTGCGTGCGCCCAACCTCATGCGCGGCTACTGGCGCGACGCCAACAACCCGGCCTTTCAAAACGGCTGGTTCCACACCGGCGACCTGGCGCGCCGCAGCGCAGACGGTTTTTACTGGGTGGTGGGCCGCAACAAGGACATGATCATTTCAGGCGGTGAAAACATCTACCCGGCCGAGCTCGAAAACATCCTGGCCGATTGCCCCCAGATCGCCGAAGCGGCCGTGGTGGGCCAGCCCGATGCCGATTGGGGCGAGGTGGCGGTGGCCGTGGTGGTGAAACAGGCCGGCTCCGCGCTTACCGCGCAAGGCGTTACTGCCTTGTTTGAAGGGCGGCTGGCCCGATTCAAACACCCGCGACGGGTGGTCTTTTGTGACGCCTTGCCCAAAACCGCGCTGGGCAAGGTGCAGAAATCGGACCTGTTGCGGATGGTCGGTCAAATGCCTCAATAAACCGGCTCAAAACGCCGGATGGCGGCTTTGACATCATCGGTCAGCGCGAAGCCTTCGCCAAACTTGCTGGCCAATTGCGCCGCGCGTTTTTCAAAGGCCGCCTGGCCCATGCCGTAAATGAACTGCATGGCGCCGCCCGTCCAGGCGGGAAAACCGATGCCGAAAATGGAGCCAATGTTGGCGTCGTGCACGGTTGTCAACACGCCTTCACTCAGGCAACGCGCGGTTTCCACGGCCTGGCGGAACAGGATGCGGTCTTTGAGATCGGTGATGTTCCAGGCCACGCCCGGCTTTTCAAAGTGTGCCACCAGGTCCGGCCACAGCGTTTTTTTGGCCCCTTTTTTGGCATCGTCTTTTGAAGGGTAGTCGTAAAACCCGCCACCGGCTGCGCGGCCTGAGCGCTTGAATTCCTTCACCATTTTTTCGATCAGCAACTGGCCGGGCGTGGCGACGTAGGATTTGCCTTCGGCTTCAAAATCCTTGCGCGTCTGGTCCATCACGTGCACGCTCAGTGACAGCGAGGTTTCATCGATCACCGCCAGCGGCCCCACCGGCATGCCGCATTGCACACCAGCGTTTTCAATGGCCGCAGCCGGGATGCCTTCGCTCAGCATGGCCGCGCCTTCCATCACAAAGGTGCCAAACACGCGGCTGGTGAAAAAGCCGCGCGAGTCGTTCACCACAATCGGAATCTTGCCGATGGCCTGCACGTAGTCAAAAGCGCGGGCCACGGTTTCGTCGTCGGTTTGTTTGCCGCGGATGATCTCCACCAGCTTCATCTTGTCGACCGGGCTGAAGAAATGGATGCCGATGTATTTCTCGGGCTTGGCCGAGGCCTTGGCCAGGCCGCTGATGGGCAAGGTGGAGGTGTTGGAGGCGAAGAAACTGCCGGGGGCCAGCATCGGCTCGGCCTCCTGAGTCACTTTGGCTTTGAGATCGCGGTTTTCAAACACGGCTTCGATGATCAGGTCGCAGCCTTTCAAGTCAGTGGCCGAGTCGGTGGCCGTGATGCGGTCAAGCAGGTCTTTCTGGTCGTACGGGCTCATGCGGCTCTTGGCCACGCGCTCGTCCGAGAGTTTTTGTGAATACGCCTTGCCCAACCCGGCTTTCTCGCTGCTCACGTCCTTGAGCACTGTAGAAATGCCCCGGCTGGCCTGCGACCACGCGATGCCGGCACCCATCATGCCGGCGCCCAGAATACCGACCTTCGACGGCTTGTATTTGGGAATGTCTTTGGGCCGCGACTGGCCGCTCTTGATCGCATTCATGTTGAAAAACGTGGTGATCATGGCGCGCGCGTTGGTGCCCACAAAGAGCCTGGCCAGGTAGCGTGATTCGATGCGCAAAGCGGTGTCGAGGTCGACCATCAAGCCTTCGGCCATGCACGAGAGGATGGCTTCCGGCGCTGGGTACAGGCCGCGGGTTTTGGCTTTGAGCATGGCCGGCGCAGCGGCCAGCATGGAGGCAACCTTTGGGCTGCCCGGCGTGCCGCCCGGCACTTTGTAGTCTTTGGCTTCCCACGGGTGTTGCGCGGTGGGCGAGGTGGCCAGCCACGCCAGCGCAGCGGCCCGCATAGCGGCGCCGGATTCAGGCCCGGCCTTCACCAGTTCATGCACCAGGCCCATCGAGTGGGCCTCGCGCGGCGAGAAGGTTTTGCCTTCGACCAGGTGCGGCATGGCCGCCAGCAGGCCCAGGTGGCGCGTCATCTTGGTCACGCCGCCGGCGCCGGGCAAGAGGCCGAGGGTCACTTCGGGCAGGCCCAGCAAAATTTTGTTGTCGTCAACGGCGACGCGGAAATGGCCCAACAGCGCCACTTCAAAACCACCGCCCAGCGCTGTGCCGTTCAGGCAGGTCACGATCGGCACACCCAATGACTCGATGGTGCGGAATTTCTTCTTGGTGGCCTCCACGCGCGCGAACACCTCCTTCGCGTCTGGCTGCGTGTCGCGCATCGTGCCCTTGAGGTCGGCGCCGGCAAAAAAGGTCTTCTTGCTGGAGGCCAGGAGAATGCCTTTCAAACCGGCCTTGTCT
>JANMMR010000672.1:0-1628 GCA_031373455.1 Rhodoferax sp. | reverse complement strand
TCCCTGGTTTACCAGCGCGCCAAGGGTGAGCCCGACAAACGCCCGTTTGGCACGCAGCTCGACGTGCACGCGGTCGGTTACGAGTGGATCAACCACTCGCTTTCGCCCACGCGCCTGGCGAGCCACGATTTCCGCATCTGGATCGGCGGCGAGCCA
The DNA here is from genome assembly GCA_031373455.1 of Rhodoferax sp. Taxonomy (GTDB): domain Bacteria; phylum Pseudomonadota; class Gammaproteobacteria; order Burkholderiales; family Burkholderiaceae_C; genus JANYCG01. The sequence goes on along the minus strand of JANMMR010000672.1, from coordinate 1,472 downwards.
GGCCTCGTGCCCGAAGGCACCAGCCCCTGCACCCAACCGTATTCAGCGAGCATCTTCAACATCTCGGCGATGAGCTTCGGCGCGCTCTCGGCCAACGCCATCCTGGCGCTGAACCAGGGCGCCCAACGCGGTGGTTTCGCGCACGACACGGGCGAAGGCTCGATCTCGCAGCACCACCGCGTGCACGGCGGCGACTTGATCTGGGAAGTGGCCTCGGGTTACTTCGGCTGCCGCAACGAGGACGGCAGCTTCAGCGCGGAAAAATTTGCCGCCAATGCGCGCGACCCGCAAGTCAAAATGATTGAGCTCAAGCTGAGCCAGGGCGCCAAGCCCGGGCACGGCGGCATGTTGCCGGGGCCCAAAGTCACCCTCGAGATTGCGGCAGCACGCGGCATTGCGCCCGGGGTGGACTGCCTCTCGCCGGCCCGCCACAGCGCGTTTTCCACACCGGTGGAGATGATGCAGTTCATCGCGCAACTGCGCACGCTCTCGGGTGGCAAACCCACGGGTTTCAAGCTGTGCATCGGCCATCCGTGGGAGTGGTTTGCCATGGTCAAGGCGATGCTGGTCACCGGCATCACGCCGGATTTCATCGTGGTTGACGGCGCCGAGGGCGGCACCGGCGCGGCACCGCTGGAGTTCACCGACCACGTGGGCGCGCCCCTGCAAGAAGGCTTGCGGCTGGTGCACAACACGCTGCGCGGCGTGGGCCTGCGCAGCCGCATCCGCGTGGGCTGCGCGGGCAAGGTCATCAGCGCCTTTGACATCGCCCGCATGCTCGCGCTGGGTGCCGACTGGTGCAACAGCGCGCGCGGCTTCATGTTCGCCCTGGGTTGCCTGCAGGCCCAGACCTGCCACACCGGCCATTGCCCGACTGGCGTGACCACCCAGGACCCGGTGCGCCAGCGTGCGCTGGTGGTGCCCGACAAGGCCGAGCGGGTGTACAACTTCCACCAGCAGACCCTGCATGCGCTGCTGGAGTTGGTGCAGGCTTCGGGCTTGCAGCACCCCAGCGAGATCACCGCCCACCACATCGTGCGCCGCGGCAGCGACCAGAAGGTGCAGTCGCTCGCCCAGGCGCTCTTGACGCAAATGCCCGACCGCGCGCTGCTGGAAAGTGACCTACAGGCCCTGCCTCAGATCTTCCGCCAGACCTGGCCGCAGGCATCGGCGGACAGCTTCAAGCTGCCAATGCCGCTCATGGAAGGCAGTGCGGCCTAGGCGTCCGGTCAGCGCAGCCTGAAACTCAAGGCGCGTCTGGCCGGTAAAAGGCTTCGACCGGACCCTTAAGTTTGATCAGGAGCGGCTGGCCTTTGCGGTCGAGCGTTTTGCCCGCTGGCACCTTCACCCAGCGCTCGCTGATGCAGTATTCCTCCACGTCCCCACGCTCCTTGCCATTGAAGAGAATGCCGATCCCGTGCTGGAACACCTCGGCGTTGTGGTACGAGCTGCGCGGGTCGGCGCAAAGGCGG
>JANMMR010000666.1:0-3517 GCA_031373455.1 Rhodoferax sp. | reverse complement strand
GCGGTTCGACTCGATGGCCTGGACCTCTCGCGCGCCATGGTGGAGAAAGCCCGCGCAACCCAGCGGTATGACCAGCTCTTTCACGCCGATGCGGTGGCGCATTTGCAGTCTGCGCCCGCAGGCTCCTACGACCTGATCATCGCTGCCGATGTCTTCAACTACGTCGGCGCGCTGGAGCCGCTGTTCACCGCTGCACACGGCGCGCTGGCCCCGGGCGGCCGGTTTTGTTTCACGGTCGAAGCGATGGAGCCCGACTCTGGCGACATGCACCTCTTGCCCAGCCTGCGTTACGCGCACTCGGAAGCGTATGTGCGCCGGGTTGCCGCGCAAAGGGCCTGGCGCATCGACGCCATGGCGCGGGCGCCGCTGCGTGAAGACCAGGGCGTATTGATTGCCGCCTGGTACGTCGTTCTGGCCAATAATTAACATGGGTGTTAATTATTGACCCGTTTTTGTCAAAAATCCGGAAAAATCAAGAAAAATCGGGCATCAAGTCACGTGAAATGGTCATTTATTGCTATATAAAATATAGCAAAACTGATCCATGCCCTCAGGCCAAATCCTGAAACGCCGACTTGCGAACCCGGCTGGGCATCAGCGCGCCAGCCGAATCGAGAATCGGGTAAGCGATGGAGCAGATGTGCGAGTTGATGCGTTTGAGGTCGCTGATCAAATCCAGGTGCAGGGAGCTGGTCTCGATGCTCTGCACGGTTTTGTGCGAGAGGCGCGCCAGATGGGTCGTGGCGTATTCACGTTCGAGGTCGCGAAAGCGCGTTTTCTCCTCCAGCAGTTTTTGCGCGTCGCGCACGGCGCCGTTCAAAAACACGCTCATGCCCAGGCGCAGGTTGTCGATCAGGCGCGCATGCAGCTCGCAGATCTCGGCCATGCCGGCCTCCGAGAACTCGCGCCCGGGCAGGATTTTCTTGTCTTCAATGTCCTGGATCACGCGTTCGACGATGTCGCCGATCTGCTCCATGTTGATGGTGAAGCTGATGATGTCGGTCCAGCGCCGCGCTTCGTTCTCGCCGAGCGCCTCGCGCGAGATCTGTGTGAGGTAATGTTTGATGTCGGCATAGAGCTCGTCCACCGTGTCGTCCATTTTGCGCAGCTCGGCGGCGAGTTTGCGGTCGCTGGTGCGGATGACGGCGAGTGTGCCAATGAGCATGTTTTCCACCACATCGGCCTGGTGCATCGCTTCACGCACGGCGCATGAAAGCGCCAGGTTGGGGGTGGCCAGCGCCGTAGGGTCCAGGTGCCGCTGGCGGCCGCCCAGATTGGCCATTTCCGTTTTGGGCAACCAGGCTTGCACCGCTTTGGCCGCCACGCCGGTCAAGCCAATGAAGACTGCCGCCATCACCACGTTGAAACCCAGATGGAACACCACCACCTGGGTGGCCAGGTCGCCCATCACCTGGGGCACGTGGCTCGAATACAGGGCGACGAAGGGCGCCGCAGCGGCCACACCCACTGCCTTGAAAATCAGATTGCCCAGCGGCACCTGGCGCGTGGGCACCGAGGCGCGCAGCGTGGTGATCACCGCCAGCAGGCCGCTGCCCAAATTGGCGCCCAGCACCAGGCCCAGGGCTACGTCCAGGGGAATCATGGTGCTGTGCGCCAACGTGGCGGTGAGCAGCACAATGGCCAGGCTGGAATAAGACAACACCGCCAACACGGCACCCACCAGAATCTCGGTGGGCAAGTCGCTGGCCAGCGTGCCCAGCAACGACTTGACCACCGCAGCCTGGGTCAGCACATTCGCCGACTGGGTGACCAGCTTGAGCGCCAGCAGCATCAGGCCCAGGCCAATCAACACCCGGCCGATGCGCCCCACGGTGGTCGACTGGCGCAGGATGAAGAGCACCACACCCACAAAAATGAACAGCGGCGAGAGCCAGGACAGGTCGCGCGAGAAGAGCACCGCCATCAGGCTGGTGCCAATGTCGGCGCCCAGCATCACCGCCAGCGCCGAGGGCAGGCTCATCAGGCCCTGGCCGACGAACGCGGAGGCGATCAGCGCCGTGGCGGTGCTGCTTTGCACCAGCGCAGTAACGCCCACGCCCGAGAGCCCGGCAGCGAAGCGGTTGCCGGTGCTTTTGGCCAGCACATTGCGCAGGGACGCGCCAAACACGCGCAGGATGCCCACCCGCACCAGGTGTGTGCCCCACACCAAAAGGGCGATGGCCGCGAGCAGGTTGAGCAGGTGGGTCACAGGGCGATTGTCGGCCGGATGGGCGCGCTGCTGGCTCGGGCGGTCATTTTTTCCGAAGGGCCGTTCCCGAGGAAAAACGGCCCCCCTGGGGGGCAGCGACCCGCGAAGCGGTGGAGCGTGGGGGCGTCATTGTCATGATCGCTTGACGCGCAGGATTTCGTCCAGGATCAGGCACACCGCGCCCATGCTGATGGCGCTGTCGGCGATGTTGAAGGCCGGAAAGTAACCGCCGGAAAACACCGGTGAGAGCCAGTCCCAGTGGAACTGCAGAAAATCCACCACGTAGCCATGCGCCATGCGGTCGATCACATTGCCAATGGCGCCGCCCAGAATGCAGGCCATGGCGAAACTGAAGAGTTTTTGGCCGGGGTGTGACTTCAACATCCAGACGATGAAAACCGCCGCTGCCAGGCCGATGGCGGTGAAAAACCAGCGTTGCCAACCGCCCGCGCCGGCGAGAAAGGAGAAGGCCGCGCCTTCGTTGTGAACCCGAACGACATTGAAAAACGACGTGACAAACGTGCTGTCGCCGAGTTTGTAATACCCGACGATCAGCACCTTGGTGAACTGGTCGGCCAGCAGGATGATGAGCGCCAGGCCCAGCCACGCGGCCAGGCTGGAAGCCGGTGCGCCGCCGCCCGCGCTTCCCACACCGCGCGGCTTGGCTGCAAATTGTTTTCCCTTGGCAGCCATCAGACAAAACTCCTGGTTTCACCGGTGCCCTGCAGGTTGCTCGCGCAGCGCCCGCAAATTCCGGCGGGTTCACCATTCAACCCCAAAGTGGGTACGATACCGGCCACATAATGCCAGCAACGTTCACATTTAAGGTTTTTTGACGCCTCAAGTCTCGTAGAAAGGGCATCTCCTGCTACCAAGTTAATAGCGGAGGTGATGAAGGCAAATTTAAGGTCAGCGCCCAGACTGGTCAGCAAGGCGAGGTCTTCGGCATTGGCGGTGAGTGTGGCTTCAACCTGCAGCGAGGAGCCGACCTGCCCTTGCGCACGCAGGACTTCGATGTCTTTGTTCACCGCATCGCGGATTTCGCGGATACGTTTCCACTTGGACAGCAGCGCCTCGTCGGGCGCGTCAAGCAGCAAATAGGTGTCAAAGAATATCGACTCGGCGTGCGCCGCGGGCACTTTGCCTGCCTGGGCCATCACGCGCCACGCCTCTTCGGCCGTGAAGCTCAAAAACGGGGCCATCCAGCGCACCATGGCCTGGGTGATCTGCCACAGCGCGGTTTGTGCGCTGCGCCGCGCCAGCGACTTCGCGCCGGTGGTGTAGAGCCGGTCCTTGAGCACGTCGAGG
>JANMMR010000581.1:0-5308 GCA_031373455.1 Rhodoferax sp. | reverse complement strand
AGTTACACGGGATTGGCTGAAACCTTGGCAAAAAGAATTTAAATTTTTCACTCAGAAAATTTATTGATCGTAAAGTCACATAAAAGCTTGAGCTTTTGCTATAAAATTAGCATTAAGTTTAGTCTAAAATTAGGCAATTATGGCTTTAAAATCTACAATTTTCAAAGCCAGTCTGCAAATCGCTGACATTGACCACGGCTATTACGCCGACCACGCGCTTACCCTCGCGCGCCACCCGAGCGAGACCGACGAACGCATGATGATCCGCCTGGTGGCGCTGGCCTTGCAGGCGCACAAGTTGCAGGCGCTGTGCCAGGGCGACGGCACCCTGGGTTTTGGCGCCGGGCTCTCCGACGTGGCCGAGCCCGACGTCTCGCTGGTTGATTTCACCGGCCGCACGCGCTTGTGGATCGAAGTCGGCCAGCCTGAAGACAAGCCACTGATCAAGGCTTGCGGCAAGGCCGACGAGGTTGCGCTGTACTGCTTCAGCGCCAGCGCCGACATCTGGTGGAAAACCATGCAGACCAAACTCAGCCGGCCGCAGAACCTCAGCGTGTGGCGCGTGCCTGCCGCTCAGTCGCAGGCGCTCGTCGCCCTCGCGCAGCGCAGCATGCAACTGCAGGCGACGGTTCAGGAAGGCGCGCTGATGCTGGGCGATGGCGCGCGCAACGTGGAGATTGAGCCGATGCGCTGGAAATAGGCCGCGAAAGCTGGTTTCAAAGTGCCGTTAACTTGCAAGGTAACAATTGAAGCGGGATTTGAAAATAATTAACATGGGTGTTAATTATTGACTGTCAAATCGCCATTTTCCGGAAAATATCGGTTTTTCGGGTTCCAAGTCACGTAAAACATCGATAGTTTGCTACTATTTTAGTAGCATTGAAAATTTAACCTATTCAACGTCTTCACGCTTTCCGACGTTTTCGGCGTTCTTAACCACCGGCACTTCCGGCCGGCGGCGCGTCGCCTCAGTCAACGCTGCCCTGCGCCGCAGTCCCTGGATGGCCGCGCGCTGAAGCCACGCGTTCGGCCGCCCGCTCGGCGTATTTGTTGAAGCGCCACGCCGTGCCTTGCATCGTGATGCGCCGCCAGGTCTGGCGTTTTTCGGCAGGGCGCATTTCGGTCCAGCGCTGAACCTCTTCGAAACTGCGGCCGCAGCCCTTGCAGGTTGGGTCGCCCTGGCTGGTCGAACAAATCGCAATGCAGGGGGTGTCAGGTGTGGTCTCGTACCAGGCGAGCCAGGCGGCGTAGGCGGCCTTGGGGAAGGTGAACTCGTCGGCCTCGGTTTCATGGAAAAACACCATGGTGGCATAGACCTCGGCCAGGGCGCGGGTTTCGGCAGCAAGTGAATAACCGTCGGGCGACGGCGATTTGTCGCGCCAATGGTTGATGGCGGACTCGATGTCGGTGATGTGAATGCCGGCCACGGGGATGCTTTGTAAGGGAGGCGCATCATAACGTGGCGCGCCCACGCAAAGCCCGGCAACGGCGAGGGCTCTGCCGCCAAAACAAAACCTCAAAAAATTTAGGGGCTTTGTACGGCGATGTTTCCATGGTCAAATTCGCCTCACGAAGGGGAGTAGCTCCCGCTTCTTGCAGCACAGGAAGGTGCCCCAAGGGCATTGCAGCAGGAGGTAACGGCAGGTCGTCATTACGAAGCAGTACAAAAAAGTAACGCTTTCGGCCTGTCGGGCACATATCGCATGATTTCATGTCGAGCCAGACCTTCGATTGGCGCCCGCAGTGGGCCCAGTCGATGCGTTTTTGTGCGGCGTGCAGCGTTTTGGCTGCATCGCATCAAATATTCATGGACGGGTTCGTTGCGGGTTGTAGATCGATACAACCTGGAGCTTCGTCATGGAATTTTTATCCGCCCCTTGGTGGACAGCACTGCTGGCCATCATTCTCATTGACCTGGTGCTCGCTGGCGACAACGCCATCGTCATCGCGCTGGCCGCGCGCAACCTGCCCGAAAAACTGCGACGACAGGCCATTGTCTGGGGCACCGTGGGTGCCATCGGGGTGCGCGCTGTGATGACGCTGGGCGTCGTCTGGTTGCTCAAAATCCCGGGTTTGATGCTGCTGGGCGGCCTCGGGCTGGTCTGGATCGCCTACAAACTGCTGGTGGACGAGAGTGACGGCGAGCACCACGGCCCGGTTCACACCACGTTTTGGGGCGCGATGAAGACCATCGTTGTCGCCGACGCGCTGATGGGTGTGGACAACGTGCTGGGCGTTGCCGGCGCGGCACAAGGTGCGATGGACCTGGTGGTCATTGGCCTTCTTGTGAGTGTGCCGATCGTGGTCTACGGCAGCGCGCTGGTGCTCAAACTGGTGCAGCGCTTCCCGCTGATCATCCAGGCCGGTGCCGCCGTGCTGGCGTTCACGGCCGCGAAGATGATCGTCAGCGAGCCGCTGCTGGACGCGGTGTTTGACCCGCCAGAACTGCTCAACAGCGCCGCACGCTGGGCGACCTATGCCGCTGCCGTGGCCGGTGTTTTGGCGGCAGGCCGCTGGGCCACACGCCGCCAGGCGGACGCCAGCCACGGCCTGGCCTGATCCTGATCTCTCCTCCTCAATTCTTTTTACTCTAGATAAGGACATCATCATGGAAAAAATCATTGTGTATGTGAACGACGTCAGCCACGCGCTTCAGCAGATCGCCCCGATGCGCCGCCATGCGGCAGCCGCCGCTTTGGCGGGCGGCGCGGGAACCCACTGGATTCTGGTGGCAAGTGCGCCCAGAATGTCGCGCCATGTCAGCAAGTGGCTCACGCACAGCGCCCGCAGCAGCTGGCGCGCCCGCTGGAGCGAGCGCCTGTTTGAAGACATCGTGCCGATTTTGAGGACCGGGCAAGACCAGGTGCTGACCCTGTTGGCGCACGACCCACTGGTGGAGATGACCGACAAGCTGCTCGCGCAACACGGCCCGGCCCGCGTTCTGGACGCGCGCCTGGCGCTGCCCGGGCAGGACCTGCAAGCCATCACCCGTGACCAGCCCGAGAGCACAGGGAGCCGCTGGGCGGTGCCGGGGGCAGTGGTTGGCATGGGGACCTTGATGGCGCTCGCCACGGACTGAAGAAGGCCTTGGGTTTTCATGGCCGCAGTGATAATCTGCGGTCATGAAACTCATCCTCAAATGGCTGCTCAGCGCCGCTGCCTTGCTGGCGGTGGCGCATTTTTACAGTGGCGTGCAGGTGACCAGCTTCACCTCGGCGCTGATCGCGGCGTTTGTGATCGCCCTGTTCAACCTGTTTTTGCGCCCGATACTGATCGTGCTGACGCTGCCGGTGACGGTGCTCACGCTGGGCCTGTTCATGTTTGTCATCAACGCGTTGATGTTCTGGGCCGCCGCCGGGGTTCTGGACGGCTTCCACGTCAACGGCTTCATGGCCGCGCTGATCGGCTCCCTGATCTACTCGCTGGCCGGCATGGTGATCGAGTCAGCGCTCGAGCGCCTGCTCCCGAAGCAGTAAGGCCACCTGGCGCGAACGGCTGTCGATGATGGAGGCCTCGAAGTGGTCGGCCTGGCCTTTGCGGGCCAGTTCACGCGCCAGCTCCTGCGCCGCCTTGAAGCGGTCGGCCGCAGCAGCGTAATCCAGCCGCGCCACCTGGCTTTCGGCATCGGCGCGTATCGCCCGCAGGTTTCTGCCCAACGCCGCGTGGGCGCTGGAGAGCAATTGCCAGGCCTGCGCATCACGCGGGTGGCTGGCCACCCAGGCTTGCAGTTGCTCGCTGGCCTCGCCGGCCTTGCCCGCTCGAATTGCCGTGGTTGCGCCCAGAATGACTTCCGGGCGGCCCGGCTTGACCGCCGGTGAGGACTTGTCTGCGGGAAGCGCTGCCAGCGCTTTCAGCATCGTTTCATTGACGGACAGGTGGGTAACGGCCTGTGGCACATCGTCGGCTGCGAGTGCGAGTTCTGCGGCCAGCAAGCGGTACTGGCGGCCGGCGGCGGGGTCGTTTTGGGTGAGTGCGGCGAGTTTGGCCAGTTGCGCGGCCGCGCCGGTGAAATCACGCAGCCGCGACGCCGCCAGGGCCGCGCCGTAGAGCGTCACGGCCTGGCGGCTGCGCACTTCGGCCGGCAGGTTGGCATCAGGTTGCAAGGGAATCGATGCCGCCAGCGCTGCCCAGGCCCGCAGGGCATCCACACCGGAATTGGACAACACCTGCGCGCGCGCAGTCAGCATGCCCTGGGCCATCCGGCCGGCAGCCGAGTTGGCGGCAGGGGCCGCGCCCGCCTGGGGAATGCGGCTTTGCATGTCGGCGATGCGCTCGGTGGTCAGCGGGTGGCTGCGCAAATAGGGGAAGGCGCCACTGTCGCTCAGGCGGTTCGACTGCTGGAGCTTGTCAAACATCGTCACAAATCCACGCGGTTCAAAACCGGCTTGCGCCATCACGCCAAAACCGATGCGGTCGGCTTCGCGCTCCATGTCGCGGGAGAAGTTGAGTTGGGCCTGCTGCGCAACCGCTTGCCCACCCACAATCAGCGCGTTGGCGGCCTCCGCGCTTTTGGAGGCTGCCAGCACACCCAGGATCATGGCACCGATAGCCCACGGCGTTTGGGCGCTTTGTTTGGAAATCAGCCGTGAAATGTGGCGCTGTGTCACATGGCTGAGCTCGTGGGCAAGCACGGAGGCGAGCTCGTCGCGGTTGTTGACCACCGCCAGCAGACCCAGATGCAGGCCGAGATAACCCCCGGGCAAGGCAAACGCGTTGACCGAGCGGTCCTTGCCGAGCATCACCTCAAAGGCAAAACGCTCGTCCAGCTCAGCCGGCAAATCGCCACGCAGGCGCGCCGCCGCCAACAAGGGCTGCCAAACCTCCAGCACGTATTCAAACAAAACCGGGTCGTCAATGTAGTCGGGGTCGCGGTAAATCTCCCGCGCAATGCGGTCCCCCATGCGCCGCTCTGCACTGCTGGTGAGTTCACTGTTGTCACCCAGGTCGGGGAGCTGGGAGCGGGAGGGTTGGGCCAGGGCCACCGATGTTGGCAGGCCCGTCATTGCTATAAAACTAGCAGCCAGCAAACCTTGTCTTATGCTGTTCAACGCTTGAATTTTTTTGATTGTTTTGGTCAAAAGGAGTCCAGCAGGGAAATAAAACCGACCGACTGTGCATGACATTGAACCGGCAAGCGCCAGCCAGCCAAACAGCGAACCAGCACTCACTGGTCGTATGATGACTCAAGACTGCTGAGGTTTGAAGTCTAATCGTCAAGGTCGGGTAAAGTTTGTCACTTCGCGCCTCTGTCCCAACTTGCACTCAACCCCTGATAACGCATGACAACGCTCACCCATTTTGATGCCCA
>JANMMR010000378.1:0-1670 GCA_031373455.1 Rhodoferax sp. | reverse complement strand
GCAAAAAGAATTCGCATACATCCTCCGGTTCAAAGATCAAAGTGCAGTGGATGATGCCGGCTTGATGCGCCTGAATCACGATGGATTCCCGAAATTTCACGATAAAGCGCCGAAATTGATCGACGCACCATTTCAGGTGACTGGCGAGCCGCCCAGGTTGGGCGCTACACGCGCGAAGCGGCAGCGCGCAGCAACATGCGTGAATAGAGTGTGTGAAAGCCCAGCAAGGCGCGGAACAGGAATCCCATCGAGGATTTTCCGGTCACGCGGTCTCTGATCGGCACCACGGATGCGCCGAAATACAAGCGGGTGCCTGAGCCCACTTTCCTGCCAATTGCCTCGCCAATGTCTTCGCCGACGGGCGCAACCATCAACCAGGACTTGGTGCGCCCCTGAAAATCCGCCAGCAGCTGGCGGGCGTTGCGCTGCTCCACCCGCCAAGCGGCGAAAGCGTCAATGTCTCCCCGCGCCAACTGCTGCGCCTGCGCATCGGTGGAAGGCTTGCTCACTGCCCACTTCAGGATCAACCTCTCAAGCTTGAACACGCCGGAGCTGTAAAACGCAGCGACAAACTGTTCAAGCGACACCGCGCCGTTCACATCAACACTGAAGCAGTCGGCATAGGCACCGTTGGCTTTGCAGGCGGCCAACAGCGCGCCTTCAAGCAAGGGACAGGGCTGAACCGAGGCCAACGCTCAGGCCCGCGCAGGCAGTGCGCCGCTTGCGCCCCGTGGCGTGCCGCCACTGCCCAAATCCCAATACAGCCCCGCCATCAGCCCCAGCGCCTCGCGCAATAACGCGGGCGGCAGGTGCTCATTGGGCGCGTGTTGCGAGCAGCCGGGGTAGCTGTGCGGCACCCACACTGCCTTCAGGCCGAGCGTGTCGGTGAAGATGTCGTTGGGCAGCGAGCCGCCCAGGTTGGGCAACACGGCCGGCTTGCTGCCGCTGGTGCGGGTGAGTGAATCAACCGCCCACTGCACCCAGGGCTCGTCGGGGTCGATGCGCGTGGCCCGGAAAATTTCGCCGGGGGGCAACACAAGTTTCACCATGCCAAACCCGGCACGGTCCAGGTGGCGGCGCAAGGCCGGGATGATGTCGTCTTCATCAATGCCCACCACAAAACGCAACTGGCAACGCGCCCAGGCGTGTGGCGGAATCGCGTTGACAGGTGTTTCCGGGTTGCCAGTCTTGAAGGCCAGCACCTCGAAGCTGCTCCAGCCAAACACGCGTTCGGCAGGGCTCAATCCTGGCTCGCCCCATTCGGGTTCCACCGTCGGGCCATCGGTGCCACCGTCCACCTCGCAATCGGCCAGCGCACGGCGCACGGCGGCAGGCAAAGACGCCGGTTTCCACTCCGGGATCAGGATCTGCCCGCTGGGCGAGGCAATCGACGCAATCGCATGCGCGAGCTGGATGCCGGGATTGGAGATCAACCCGCCCCAGTTGCCCGAGTGGTGGCCGCCAGCGCGCGCGTCTATCGACATATCGAAGTTGATGCAACCCCGTGAACCCAGGAACACGGTGGGCCTGTCTGCCCGCAGGCGTGGCCCGTCTGAGGCGATCATCACATCGGCTTTGAACAGTTCCTTGTGTTGTGCGCACAGTGCCTGCAAGCCGGGCGAGGTGACCTCTTCCCCCATCTCGATCAGGTACTTGGCGTTGAACCCCAG
>JANMMR010000371.1:0-6276 GCA_031373455.1 Rhodoferax sp. | reverse complement strand
CTGTGGGACCCTGCGCGCCATGTCGAGCGCGCGAGCCTGCCGTCGATGGGCGAGATGCTGCGGGACCAGATTGGCGGCGACATTCCAGCGGAAACCCAGGCGCAGATGCTGGTGCGGTATGCGGTTGATCTGTAAACGGCTTGCATCGCCGCGTTCGGCTTCGAGGCTCTTCGAGGTAGGCGCTATTTTTTTAATAGCAATAAACATCCATTTCCCGTGACTTGAATGCCGTTTTTGTTCTCAATTTCGGGTTAACGGCATTTTAATGCGCCAATAAACCCCAATATGGGTACGATTGGCGCTAGAATGCAAACGTCTTCAACCCAACCACACAAGGGGCAGCATCCATGGGCAAAAAACTCGTCAAACCGCTGGCCGCATCGGGCAAGTCCGCCCGGGCCGCGAAAGCCATTGCCGCCGCGCGGCCGATCGACGCGCTGTTTTCCAAAGGCCGCCAGCGGGTGCTGACGGTGCTGTTTGGCAACCCGGCGCGCAGTTTTTACGCCAATGAAATCATCGCCCTGGCGCAGGTGGGCACCGGCGCCACGCAGCGCGAGCTGGTCTCGCTGGCCGAGGCCGGCCTGCTTCTGGTGAGCAAACACGGCAACCAGAAGCACTTCCAGGCAAACCCCGATTCGGTGGTGGCCGCTGAAATTTACGCGCTGGTGCAGAAGACCCTGAGTCTCGCCGGCGTGACAGGCGCGGCCCTGGCGCCTTTGGCCGGCCAGATCGACTTCGCCCTGCTCCACGGTACGCCTGAGCAACTGCGCGACACCGCGCACAGCGATGTCGCGCTGCTGGTGGTCAGCGCCAGCCTCACAGACGACGACCTGGCCGCCGCCTTGGCGCCTGCCGCCACCACGCTGGCGCGGCGCTTCTCGCTCGCGCTTGCCAGCCCGGCCGAGTTCGCCCGCAGCATCGCGCAAGACGCGGGGTACCTCAGCGGTCTGCAGGCGCAGTCCAAAATCTGGCTCAGCGGCTCACACCCGCAACTGGCAGCCGCAGAGGCTGCGGGCGCGCAGCTTTAAAAATCAACGCCTGGCGCTCAACCATCAACGCTTGGCATTGAGCGTGAGCGTCGCGAGGTAAGCCACCACGTCGTCGCGCTCGCGCGCGTCGCCCAGGCTGTAGTTCATCACCTGGCCGGGAATCACGGCCTCCGGCCCGGCCAGCCAGGCCAGCAGGTTTTCACGGTTCCACACCAGCTTGCTGCCGACCAGCGCTTTTGAATAGTCAAAACCCGGCGCGCTGCCAGCTTTGCGGCCAAGCACGCCCTGGTGCGCCGGGCCCACACGGTTGGCGTCCACACTGTGGCAGGCCACGCAGCGCGACTCGTACAAGGCCTTGCCGCGTTCGGCAGACTGGGCCATCACCGGCACGCAGTACCCACCGCTGATGGCCGCCAGGCCGAGCACGATGGCAAGGCCCGGCTTCATGCTCAGGCTCCGAACGACAAGGCACCAGCGGGCAACGGGCGGCCCAGCGCGTTGGTGAGGATCGTGTAGTGCATGGTTTCGTCAGCCGCCAGGCGCGCCGCCACCTTGGCCAGGTCTTTGCTGCCAAATGCCGGGATCACGCCCAGGTAAGCGTTGGTGGCGCCCAGCTCCAGGCGGGCCGCGAGATCCAGCACGTCGGCCTGGCTTTTCAGGGTGTCGGCTTTGAGGGCTTTGGCGTATTCGTCGAGTTTTTTCTCCATCACCGGCGTGCCGCCCATTTTCTGGATGGTGGCCATCAGTGCGTCGCGGTGTGCCTTGTGGTGGCTCTGGAACTGCACGGCGATGTCAAGCACCGGCTTTTGCAAGAGGCCGCTGCCGGCGCCGAGCTGGTAGGCGTTGATGGCTTCGTGTTCGAGGCCCAAAGCCACATTCAGGATGCCGACGTCTTTCGACATGTCGCCCTGCATGCCCTGCGCCAGCGCGTCTTTGCCAGCCAGCAAGGCGATGGCCACGGCCGAGAGGCCACCAGTGCGGCCCATGAAGCTGCGGCGCGAGCTGGCCAGGTTGCCGTTGGAGAGGGTTTGGATCATGGTGGTCATGGTGAATTCCTTGGTTCAGTAATTGAAAGCCGGTTGGACACGCCGGAAATTTGTCCGACGCCTTGAATACGCGGCCGCACCACGCGCCGGATTCAGCTTGCCCCCACACGCCCGTGGGGTAAAAGCCGGTTTGAATCCGTTGGCCGCCACACCGCGTACGGCGCGGCCGCGCTGCTTTACCATTGGGTCAGTTCCAATTTCCTGAAAGCGCCAGATGGCCGTTATCACCAACATCGAAGACCTGCGCGTGCTGGCGCAAAAACGCGTGCCGCGCATGTTTTACGACTACGCCGACTCCGGCTCGTGGACCGAGAGCACCTACCGCGCCAATTGCGACGACTTCCAGGCCATCAAGCTGCGCCAGCGTGTGGCGGTGAACATGGAAAACCGCAGCACCAGGAGCACCATGATCGGGCGCGACGTGGCCATGCCGGTGGCGCTGGCGCCCGTGGGTTTGACTGGCATGCAACACGCGGATGGCGAAATCAAGGCCGCCCGCGCGGCTGAAAAATTCGGCGTGCCATTCACCCTCTCGACCATGAGCATCTGCTCCATCGAAGACATCGCTGCGCACACCACGGCGCCCTTCTGGTTCCAGCTCTACGTGATGCGAGACCGCGGTTTCATCGAGCGCCTGATCGACCGCGCCAAAGCGGCGAAATGCGGCGCGCTGGTGCTCACACTGGATTTGCAGATCATCGGCCAGCGCCACAAAGACCTGAAAAATTCACTCACCGCACCACCCAAACTCACCATTCCCAACCTGTTGAACCTGGCCACCAAGCCGCGCTGGTGCCTTGGCATGCTGGGCACGCGCCGCCACCAGTTTGGAAACATCCACGGCCACGTGAAGGGTGTGGACAACATGGGCAGCCTGATGGAATGGACCGGCAAGCAGTTTGACCCGACCTTAAGCTGGGCCGATGTGGAATGGATCAAGAAACGCTGGGGCGGCAAGTTGATCCTGAAGGGCATCCAGGACGTGGAAGACGCGAAACTGGCCGTCAACAGTGGCGCCGATGCGCTGATCGTCTCCAACCACGGCGGGCGCCAGCTCGACGGCGCGGCGTCGTCGATCCGCTCCCTGCCACCCATCGTGGATGCCGTGGGCCAGCAGATCGAGGTGCACCTGGACGGCGGCATCCGAAGCGGGCAAGACGTGCTCAAGGCACGCGCACTGGGCGCCCGGGGTGTCTACATCGGCCGCGCCTTCACCTACGGCCTGGGCGCAATGGGCGAAGCGGGCGTGACCAAAGCGCTGGAGATCATCCACAAGGAACTGGATTTGACGATGGCCTTCTGCGGCCACACCAACATCCAGAACGTCGACAAAAACATCCTGCTGGCGGGCACCTACCCCACCTGACATGGAGTTGACGCCTGCCGCCGCCTGGGCCTGGATTCCCATCGTCATCGCGGCGGCTTTTTTCCAGACGGTGCGCAACGCGGCGCAGCGCTCGCTCGTCAACGAGCTGGGCACGCTCTCGGCCACGCTGGTGCGTTTTCTGTATGGCCTGCCGTTTGCGGCCCTTTGGCTCTGGCTGGTCACGTTGTGGCTTCCGGCTGGTGGCGTGGCGCCTGTGTTTGGCGCGGCTTATTTCATCTGGCTCAGCGTGGGCGCGATGGCGCAAATCCTGGCCACGGCGTTTTTGCTGCTGGCGATGAAGGAACGCAATTTTGTGATCGGCGTGGCACTGGCCAAAACCGAGGTGCTGCAGGCCGGCCTCTTGGGCAGTGTGTTGCTGCTGGAAATTCCGGGCCTTTGGTCGGCGCTCGCGATGTTGTGCGCGAGTGTCGGTGTGGTCATATTGTCGATGCCCAAAAAGAACATCACCGAGCCGGCTTCGTGGTTTGGCAAGGCGGCGCTGGCGGGCCTGGCCTCGGGCGCCTGTTTCGCCATGGCGAGTGTGGGGTACCGCGGCGCGGCGCTCACACAGCCGGGCGTGTCGCCCTGGCTCATTGGCGCCAGCGGCGTGTTGCTTGCGCAAATCCTGCAAACGGTGTTGCTCGGCGGCTGGATCTTCCTGCGTGAGCCCGCGTGCATGGCGCAGGTGGCGCGCGCCTGGCGGCTTTCCAGCGTGGCAGGTGCCATGGGCGCGATGGCGTCGATCGGCTGGTTCACCGGTTTTGCGCTGCGCCCGGTGGCCGACATCAAGACGCTGGGCTTGATCGAGGTGCTCTTCAGCTACGCGGTGTCGCGCAAGTTGTTTGACGAGTCCTTGAGCCGCCACGAGCGGCTGGGCCTGGTGCTGGTGACCCTGGGGCTGGTGGTGATCTGCACGCAGTTGTAGGCAATGGCCACGCAGACGATCCGCCGGATTGCCCACCTCGACATGGATGCGTTTTACGCGTCGGTCGAATTGCTCCGATACCCGCAACTCAAAGGCCTGCCGGTGGTGATTGGCGGCAGCCGCCGCTCGTATGAGGACATGCTGGCGCGCCTGCGTGTGAGCCACCCCGAGCGGGCCTGGAACGACGTGGGCGACCTGCGCCACATTCCGGTGGCGGCCTTTGAGCTGCTCAAAGATTACACCGGGCGCGGTGTGATCACCACGTCTACCTATGCCGCGCGCCAGTTTGGTGTGGGCTCGGCGATGGGCATGATGAAAGCCGCCAAACTCTGCCCGCAGGCGATATTGCTGCCGGTGGACTTCAATGAATACCGCAAGTTCTCGCGCCAGTTCAAAGCCATCATTCTGGACATCGCACCCTTGATGGAAGACCGCGGCGTGGACGAGGTTTACATCGATTTCACCGAGGTGCCCGGCGGCCAGCGCGAGGGCGGCCGTGTGCTGGCGCGCCTGATCCAGAAACGTATTTTTGACGAGACCGGACTCACGTGTTCCATCGGCGTCGCGCCCAACAAGCTGCTCGCCAAGATGGCCAGCGAGTTCAACAAGCCCAATGGCATATCGGTCATTTACGAGGAAGATTTGCAGCAAAAAATCTGGCCGCTGGCCTGCCGCAAGATCAACGGCATTGGCCCCAAGGCGGATGAAAAACTCAAAAGCCACGGCATCAGCCTGATCGGTGAACTCGCCGCGCGCGACGAGCAGTGGCTGATTGACACCTTCGGCAAAGCCACTGGCGCCTGGATGCACCGCGCCGCCTGGGGCCGCGACGAGCGCCCGGTGTCAATGGACAGCGAGCCGGTCACCATCAGCCGCGAAACCACCTTCGACCGCGACCTGCACGCCGTGGCCGACAAAGCCGAGCTGGGCCAGATCTTCACGCGCCTGTGTGAAGGCCTTGCCGGTGATTTGCAGCGCAAGGGATACGTGGGAAAAACCATCGGCATCAAGCTGCGGTACGACAACTTCAAGGCCGCCACCCGCGACATCACGCTGGACCACTTCACCGCCGACGCGAAGGAAATCCGCCACACTGGCGGACTTTGTTTGAAGCGCGTTTCATTGGAGCGCAAGCTGCGCCTGCTTGGGATAAGAGTGGGGTCACTATCTCCTGTAAATATTGAACAATCAGCTACTGAAATAGTAGCAATCAACAAAATGGAGAACCGGGAACCCGAATTGTTCTGATGTCACGAACGGCAAAGCCGACACTGCGTTTTGTCTCCCGGCCGGCTATTCCCGTACAAGCTGAGAAGTTGCAGTGGCACCAAGATCGGCAGTCGCTTTCGCAATCCGCCTGCACCCCTCTTCGATGACATCAATCCCGGTCGCGATGGACATGCGGAAATACGGAGCCACACCGTAGGCCGACCCCGGAATCATCGCCACACCTACCGAATTGAGGAGATAGAGAACGACGTCAACGTCGGTTTGCAGCAACTGGCCATCGGGCGTTGTCTGGCCGATGAGGCCCGAGCAATTGACGAACAGGTAGAACGCGCCGCCGGGTGTGCGGCAGTGCAGTCCTGGTATGGCATTGATCAGTGCCAAGGCCTTGTCACGGCGGTCGCGGTAAGTCGCCACGAAGCCGCTCAGGAAGGCATGATCGCCCTGCAAGGCTGCCAGCGCCGCGGCCTGGCTGACCGAACAGGCATTGCTGGTGGACTGTGACTGCAGCGTTTCCATGGCCGAGATGATGTCGGTGGGGCCTGCGGCGTAGCCAATGCGCCATCCGGTCATCGCGTAGGTTTTGGACACACCATTGACGACGACCGTCCGGTCGCGCAGACGGGGTTCGATCGTCAGGATATGGGAATTCGCCTCGCCGTCAAACCGGATATGTTCGTAGATGTCATCCGTCATCAGCATTACCTGCGGGTGGCGCATCAG
>JANMMR010000532.1:0-1895 GCA_031373455.1 Rhodoferax sp. | reverse complement strand
CCCGCCAGATGCTCGCGGCAAATCTGCACCGGTGCCGCGCAAAACCGGTTTTGCGTGAACACGCCAGATACCGAGGCGCCTTCGTCGAGCAAGACCACGCTGAGGTCTTTGCGATTGGCCTTGCGGATGCCCGCTTCGGCCACACCGATGCGCACACCGCGGACGGAAAACAGGTCGCCTGCTTGAGGCGCCGAAAGGTTGACGGGCATGGCTGTCCTTCAGTCGTGGTCCGCAACCGCCCTCAGGCCAGTTTGCCGTGACACTGTTTGTATTTTTTGCCGCTGCCGCAGGGGCAGGGCTCATTGCGGCCAACGCGTGGAATCTCCTCGCCAAAGGGCATTGGTTTGCGGCCCAAAGTGCCTTCGTCCACCACCGCCACCACTTCGCCGGTCTCCGTGGGCGCGGTGTAGGTGACGTTGGCGATGTTTTCACCGCGCTTTTCCATGTCGTCGGCGGCCTGGTCGAGCTGCTCGCTGGACTGGATCTTCACCGTCATCAAAATCTTGGTGACTTCATTTTTCACCGAATCGAGCAACTGGCCGAAGAGCTCAAACGCCTCGCGTTTGTATTCCTGCTTGGGCTGCTTTTGCGCGTACCCGCGCAGGTGGATGCCCTGGCGCAGGTAGTCCAGCGCGCTCAGGTGCTCGCGCCAATGGGTGTCGATGCTTTGCAGCAGCACCATGCGCTCAAACTGCACAAAGTTCTCCGCGCCGATTTGCGCCACCTTGGCGTCAAAAGCGCCATTGGCGGCGGTACAGACCGTCTCCAGGATTTCTTCGTCGGTGATGGCACTGGCGGCCTGCACCTGCGCCTTGAGTGGCAGTGTGATTTGCCACTCGTCGGTCAAGGCAGATTCGAGCTTGTCGATCTCCCACTGCTCTTCAACCGATTCAACCGGCACGTATTGGCGCACCAGGTCGGTAAAGCAGCCCTCGCGCAGCGAGGCAATCTGCGCCGAGAGGTCGGTCGCGTCGAGAATGCCGTTGCGCTGCTGGTAGATCACCTTGCGCTGGTCGTTGGCCACATCGTCGTACTCCAGCAACTGCTTGCGCATATCGAAGTTGCGTGCTTCCACCTTGCGCTGCGCGCTTTCGATGGAACGCGTCACCATGCCGGCTTCAATCGCCTCACCGTCGGGCATTTTCAGGCGATCCATGATGGCGCGCACGCGGTCGCCCGCAAAAATGCGCATCAGGGAATCGTCCAGGCTCAGGTAAAAACGCGAAGAGCCCGGGTCACCCTGGCGCGCCGAGCGGCCACGCAGCTGGTTGTCGATGCGGCGAGACTCGTGGCGCTCGGTGGCCACAATGCGCAAGCCGCCGAGGGACTTCACCAACTCGTGGTCTTTCATCCATTGGCTGCGGATGGCATCGATCTGCACCTGTTTGGCGGCAGCGTCCAGCGTTTCGTCGGCTTCTATGGCGTTGACGGCTTTTTCGATGTTGCCACCCAGCACGATGTCGGTGCCGCGCCCCGCCATGTTGGTGGCAATGGTGATTTGCTTCGGGCGCCCGGCTTCGGCAACGATGTCGGCTTCGCGCGCGTGCTGTTTGGCGTTGAGCACCTGGTGCGGCAGCTTTTCCTTCTCCAGAAGCTGCGCGATGATCTCCGAGTTTTCGATGGAGGTGGTGCCCACCAACACCGGCTGGCCGCGCTCGTAGCATTCCTGAATGTCCTTGATCGCCGCTTCGTATTTTTCGCGCGTGGTTTTGTAGACGCGGTCCAGCTGGTCTTCACGCTTGTTGGGGCGGTTGTGCGGCATCACCACCGTCTCCAGCCCGTATATTTCCTGGAATTCGTAGGCCTCGGTGTCGGCCGTGCCGGTCATGCCGGCGAGTTTGCCGTAAAGGCGGAAATAATTCTGAAACGTGATGGACGCCAGCGTCTGGTTCTCT
>JANMMR010000516.1:0-6451 GCA_031373455.1 Rhodoferax sp. | reverse complement strand
CCGAGGATTTTGCGCAGCAGCACGGTTTTGCCGCTGCCCGAGCCGCCCACGATCGAGAGCAACTCCCCTGCTTCGATGCGAAGGTTGAGGTCTTTGTGCACCACCGCGTCCACGCCAGCGGTGCGAAAAACCGACCACAGGCCAACGATGTCAACTACGGGCGAGGAATAAGCCCCCACGCTTGTCACTTCGTGTACGGCGCTGCCCCCCGGGGGGGCCGTGCCTTGCTCGGGGCGGCCCTTCGCAGCGGCGGCGCTCATATACCTACGTCCTTGAACACCACGGCAAACAGCGCGTCGACCAGAATCACCATGGTGATCGAGGTCACCACCGAAGCGGTTGTACCCTCGCCCAGGCTCTCCGTGTTGGGTTTGATGCGCAGGCCGTAGTGGCAGCCGATGAGGGCGATCAACAGGCCAAACACCACCGACTTGCCGACCGCCAGCGTGAGGTTGGCGGCCTGCACCGCGTCGGGCAGCGCCATCACGAAAAACGCCGGGGTGATGCCCACCACCAGGTCCGCCGCCAACATGCCGCCGAGCAAGGCCGACACCGTGGTCCACACCGCGATCAGCGGCATGGCGATGGCCATGGCGATGGCGCGCGGCATGACCAGGCGGTAACCCAGCGAAATGCCCATGACCTTCATGGCGTCGAGTTCCTCGGTGACCCGCATCACCCCAATTTGCGCCGTGATGGCCGAGCCGGAGCGCCCGGCAATCAGGATCGCTGCCAGCGCGGGCCCGAGCTCCCGGATCAGCGAGATGCCCAGCACATCCACAATGAACGCGTCGGCGCCAAACTGCCGCAGTTGTTGCGACATCAAATAAGCCAGCACCACGCCGATCAAAAACCCGACCAGCGCGGTGATCGGCATCGCCGTGGCGCCAATGCGGTACAAGTGCCCTGAAATGTCGCGCCAAGGGCCGGTGCCTGGCGCGCGCGCCAGGCGAATCAGATCCAGCGCCAACTGCCCCACCAGGCGGACCAATTCACGGGCGTGCCCCACGAGGATCCACAAGCCCGCGCCCAGGCGCAGGAAACGTTGCCACAACAGGCGCAGAAAAACCTGCACGGCCGTGCGGGCCGTGGGGGTGCGCTGTGGCACGGTATATTGGGCCACGCGCTCCAGCAAGGCACGCTGGTCGGGCAAGATGCGGATCGCCAGCGGCCACTGGCGACCCCAGGCGTTCCACAACATCTGCGCGCCAGTGTGGTCCAGCGCCATCATATGGCGCAGGTCCCAGCCGCAGGCATTCACGTTGCCGGGGCAGGCGCCGGCCAGCTCGGTGTCGAGGTGGGCGAAACCTTTTCCGTCGCCCAGGCGCGCGCTGGTCCAGCGGCCCAGCAAAACGGCCTGGCGGCCCGAGCCGGCGTTTTGTACAACCACGCTGGGGGGCGCGTCGTCGTCGGGGCTCGGGGTGGGGTCTGCCATAGAGGCTGAATGCTACCTTGCAACGTGCACAATCGCATTTTCAATGGCCCTTCAGGAAACCCATGACCCGCTCCAGCCCCGAAGTCACGCCCCCGCAAGAACTGCTGCTTGAACGGCGCGGGCCGGTCTTGTGGCTCACGATCAACCGCGAAGAGCGCCGCAATTCGATGAGCCACAGCGTGCTGGCTGGCATGTCAAAGGCGATTGGCGACGCGCAATCCGACCGCAGCATCCGCGCCATCGTGGTCACCGGCGTTGGTGAAAAGGCCTTTTGCGCCGGGGCCGATCTGCAGTCGGCCAAGGCCTTCACCACCGACTATTCCGAGCCGCTAGGCCATCTGGCGCAATTGCTGCGTGTGGCACGGGCGAGCAACGTGCCGCTGATCGCCCGCGTCAACGGGGCCTGCATGGCGGGCGGTTTTGGTCTGCTCTCGATGTGCGACATGGCCGTGGCCGCCCGGCACGCGATTTTCGGGCTGCCGGAAGTGAAGGTGGGGGTGTTCCCGGCGCAAGTGCTCTCGGTGCTGCAGCACCTCATTCCGCGCCGGATTCTGGCCGAAATGTGCCTCACCGGCGAACCCATCAGCTCGGCCCAGGCGCTGGAGTACCACCTGGTGAACTACCTGAGCGATGAAGGCAGCGACGTCGACGCCAAACTGCAATGGCTGCTGGATCGCCTGCTGGACAAATCGCCCGCAGCCTTGCGCCGGGGTTTGTACACCATGAAGAAGGTGGAGTCGATGGCGTTCGAAGAATCGATGTCGTTCACCGAAAGCCAGATTGCGCTGTTTACCTTGACGAATGACGCCAAGGAAGGGCAATTGGCTTTCCGTGAGAAGCGCAAACCCGTCTGGACCGGAGACTGAAAAATTTGGCCCACACGTTCGCCCACTTCGTGTGGCTCTCTGCCCCCCGAGGGGGCGCATTTTTCTCGGGCGGCCCGTCGAAAAATTGTCGCCCTCTAATTCGCCCTCTAGTTCGCCCGCTTTGCCGCGTCGTGCGCCGCAAGTGAGGCAAACACCAGCCCCGGCCCGATGGTGATGCCGGGTGCAGTGTAGATGCCGCCCATGATCGAGTTCATGTCGTTGCCCACGGCATACAGGCCGGCGATGGGCACGGATTGCACGTTGAGAACCCGCGCGCCGGCGTCTGTGACCAAGCCCGTGGACGCGCCGATGTCGCCCGGGTACAGGCGCACGGCGTAAAACGGCGCTTGTGTGAGGGGCCCGAGATTGGGATTTTTGCCGCCCCAGTTGGCGTCACCAATGTTGTGCTGGTAGGCTGTCTCGCCCCGGTGGAAATCAGGGTCAACACCTTCGCCACAGTGGCGGTTGAAACGCTGCACTGTGCTTTGCAGCGCTGCAGGGTCGATCGCCAGTTTCTGCGCCAGGGCCTCGATGGAGGTGGCTTCGGTCAAGTACCCATCGGCCAGAAAGGGCTTGAGCCCGCCGCCACCTGGCCGCACCATGCCCAGTCCGTATTTTTTCAGGGCCGCCGCATCGCAAACGAGGTAGGCGGGAATCACCGGCGGCTGTTGCTGCTGCATGGCCAAGGCAAAGAGCTGGTAAGTGGTGCTTTCATTGACGAAACGCTGCCCGGCCTGGTTCACCGTGAGCATGCCCGGCTTGGCACGGTCCATCACAAAATGCGGGAACACGGCTTGTGTGCCGTCGGCGCGCCGGCGAACCGACACCGGCGCCCAGAAGGCCGCACTGGCGTGGCCCTCGCCCCACTGGGCGCCCAGGGCGCGGGCGATGTCTTGCGCGGCGCCGGTGTGGCCTGGCGCGCCGGGGCACCAGGCCGGGCTGGCCAGCGGCAACAGCTGTTTGCGCCGGTCGGCGTGGCGGTTGAAGCCGCCGCTGGCTAGGATGACGCCGCCAGTTGCCCGCAGGCGCACGGTTTGGCCGCCCTGCTGCACGCTGACTCCCTTTACACCCTGTACACCCTGTACACCCTTTACGCCCTTTTCGCCCTTTTCGCCCTCTATGCCAGTGTCCGTGTGGTGGATCGCCGTGAGGCTCGTGTTCAGTTGCAAGGTGACGGAGTCGAACATGGAGAGCGAATACAGCAAACGCCCGACCAGGGCATTGCCCATCACCAATCGGGTGCCGCGCGGGCCGCGCAGGCGGTCTGCCGCGTGGCGCGCGAGGATTTTCAATGAATAACGCAGTGAGGCCCACGACTTCGACAGTGCCAGCAGGTGGTTGATGTCGGTGCGGTCCACCATCATGCCACCCAGCACGGTGAACTCGGGGATCGGCGGGCGGATCAGCGCCAAGAGCGGCCCGAGCAGGCGGCCGTCAAAGGGCAAGGGCTCCAGCGCGCGGCCACTCAGCGTGGAGCCGCCCAGCTCCGAGAGGTAGTCGGGGTGTTTGGGGTAGGGGCGGAATTTGACCTCGGTGTGCGCCTCGAGCCGCTGCACGGCCGCCGCGCCGTTGTCGAGAAACGCCTGGCGCAATTCGACCGGGCTGTGCGTGCCAATGGCGTTGCTCAGGTAACGTGCGGCATCGGCCAGGGTGTCGGCCGGGTTGACCGTGGCCGCGTGGTGGGTGCCGGGGATCCAGGTGGTGCCGGCCGATTGCGCCGTGGTGCCGCCCACATAAGGTGTGCTGTCGATGAGCAGCACTTTGGCGCCGTCCAGCGCGGCAAACAAGGCGGCGCCAAGGCCTGCACCGCCCGCGCCCACGACGACCACGTCGTACACGTCGCCATCACGCAGGCTGTGGGGTTCAAGCTGCATGGGAAGTGGTTTGCGGGTTGGCGTTCACCGGCGTCACCAAAAAATCGACCATCAAATCGCGCACTTTGGCGAACATCTGGGCGCCGGTGACCGTAGCGCAACCCCGGGCGCGGGCCTGGGCGATCAGCGGCGTGATGGCGGGCGCGGTGATGACGCAGCCGACCTGCATCGCAGCCGTGACAGGCGCCATTTGAACCGGCAGCGTGTCGCCCTCCCGCATGCCGGCCGGCGTGGCGTTGACGATGAGGTCAAACCCGGTGGGATCAGAGGTGCCAGCCCGCACCGAGCAGAGATTCAAACCGGCCAAGCGCGTGACCAGCGCCGTGCGCCGTGCCGCGTCGTCGTCACACACCGCCAACTCTCGCACGCCGGCCACCACCAGCGCGTGGGCAATGGCGGAGCCGGCGCCGCCCGCGCCCACCAGCAGCGCGCGTTTGCCTTTTGGGTCGCCAGCGTTTTCCTGCAGGGCGGCAACAAAGCCCAGCCCGTCAAACATGTCGCCATGCCAGGAGCCGTCTGTATTGCGACGCAGGGTGTTGACGGCGCCCAAAAACGCCGCCCGCTCCGAGGTGGTGGCGCACAACGCGAGCGCCGCGAACTTGTGCGGAATGGTGACGATGATGCCGTCGACGTTTTGCGCCCGCGATACGCCGGCCAGCCACGCTGCCAGATCGCGCGGCGCGACGTGTGCCGGCATCACGTAGGCGTTGTGGCCCAATGCGTGCAAGGCTTGGCTCACGCCCGCCGGCGACTTGACCTGGGCGATGGGGTCACCCACGATGTAATACACGCGGGTGGCGCCGCTCAGGGGGGATTGCATCGGGTAATTTTAGGGGGATGGCTCAGGGAGATTGAAACGCGATTGAAACGCGACGTTTGCTATTATATTAGTAGCAATAAATGACCATTTCACGTGACTTGAAGCCCGATTTTTTCATATATTTTGCCAAATGGGCATGTTTTTTGTCAATAATTAACATGCATGTTAATTATTCGATTGGTTTACGAGATGACTGGCTCAAGCACCGGGTGGAGGACAATTTGGCCCTGCACATTCAATTCAATCCTCCTTCACCCCCTTCACGTTTACTGAGCAGGAATCCGGCATGGCAACATCCCACATTGGTCACTACATCAACGGCGCATTGAAAGCTGGCGCGTCCGGCCGCACACAAGAGGTGTTCAACCCTGCCACGGGCGCTGTCAGCGGCCAGGTGGCGCTGGCCAACGCGGCGGAGGTTGGCGCTGCTGTGGCCGCTGCGCAGGCGGCCTTTCCGGCCTGGGCCGACACCCCGCCGATCCGCCGCGCGCGCGTGATGTTCAAGTACCTCGAGCTCGTTAACGCCTACAAAGACGAACTCGCCCACGCCATCACCGCAGAACACGGCAAGGTCTTCACCGACGCCCAGGGCGAGGTCACACGCGGCATTGACATCATCGAGTTTGCCTGCGGCATTGCGCAACTCCTGAAGGGCGATTTCACCGACCAGGTGAGCACTGGCATCGACAACTGGACGCTGCGCCAGCCCCTCGGTGTGGTGGCCGGCATCACGCCTTTCAATTTCCCCGTGATGGTGCCCATGTGGATGTACCCGGTGGCCATTGCCGCGGGCAACACCTTCGTGCTAAAGCCGAGCCCGATTGACCCCAGCGCCACGTTGTTGCAGGCCAAATTGCTCAAGGAAGCCGGCCTGCCCGACGGTGTGTTCAATGTGGTGCAAGGCGACAAGGAAGCGGTCGATGCGCTGCTGGACCACCCGGATGTGAAGGCAGTGAGTTTTGTCGGCTCCACACCGATCGCCAACTACATTTATGAAACCGGCGCCAAACACGGCAAACGCGTGCAGGCCCTGGGCGGCGCGAAAAACCACATGGTGGTGATGCCGGATGCCGACATCGACCAGACGGTGGACGCGCTCATCGGCTCGGCCTACGGCTCTGCTGGCGAGCGCTGCATGGCCATCAGCGTGGCGGTGCTGGTGGGCGACGTGGCCGACAAAATCGTGCCACTGCTGGTTGAACGCACCAAAACGCTGAAGGTGTTGAACGGCACGAATCTCGCTGCCGAGATGGGTCCCATCGTCACAAAAATCGCGCACCAACGCATCAATGGCTACATCGACGTGGGTGTGAAAGAAGGCGCGAAGCTGCTGGTGGATGGCCGTGGCTTCGACGGCTCCACAGCCGGTGACGGCTGCGGTAACGGCTTCTGGCTCGGCGGCACCTTGTTTGACCACGTGACAACCAGCATGCGCATCTACAAGGAGGAAATCTTC
>JANMMR010000513.1:0-4283 GCA_031373455.1 Rhodoferax sp. | reverse complement strand
CGGTGAGCACGCCGGTGTTGCTGCGGATCGTCTGCGTCAGCTTCATCAGGGCGGTCGTGGCGGTATCGGGCTCCAAAGACCAGCTGATGAGGTTGGTTGCGGGGACGCCGAGTTTGGCGCTGCTGGTGAACGTGTTGAAGTTGCCAATGATCCCCGAGTTGCCGACCAGGGCCGTTACGGGAATGGTGACCGGCGCCGCCGCCACCGTGTGGGCGCCGGTGCTGGTGTAACCCAGGAGGTTGAAAGCCGGGCTCAGGAACAGGGTCTCGGTGCTCGGCGCCAGGGGGATGTTGACGGTGCCGCCAGGCCCGCTGGCAACCACCGAGCCGCTGGATGTGCGACTTTTTTGCAGGGCCGCAACCCCTTCAAAAGTGGTGTTGGCAACGGCGCTTTGGGTGGTCGAGCCATTGCCGGCAATGTTCGCGCCGGAAATCACGCCGGTGATGGTGTACGAGTAGGGCTGGGTGTCGTTGAAATCGTTTGCATACGCCTGTTTGAGCTGGAACGTGCTGGTCGAAGCAACGGGCGCGGGCGCAGGGCCGCCGCCTCCACCGCCGCAGGCGACGAGCAGCAAGGACGAGAGCAGCATGGACAGGTATTTCACGGATTCCCTTGAGATTTATGGTTGGGCGTTGGTGGCTGGAAGTGTTCGCCGTAGAGCGCGCGAAGGGCAGTGTAAACAAGTGTTTCACATGTTCTGTGTGCGGTTTGCACGAATCGGTCAAAATGCTACATAATATATAGCAATAAATCCATTATTTACGTGACTTGATGGCTAAAAAAGCTTGAAAATTCTGGGAATTTCGTCAAAAAGACGCAATAATTAACACCCATGTTAATTATTGCCAAAAACCGGGGATGGTTTGCGCCAGACTCTGCCGTTCAAGCTGCTTCGGTTCAAGCTACTTCGATTCAAGCCACTTCGGGTTGTTGATCTGCAGATCAAGCCGCAACAGCGATTCGAGCGACACCAGCAGCGCCGGGTCGTTCAGTGCCACGTCATGGTTGCGGATGGCCATGGCCAGGCGGATGGCATCGTCGTCACTTTCCCGTGGGCCACCAGGTGCAACTATTGCCTGATGCCGCGCCACGGTTTTCAAGGCGTTGACCAGCAAGCGGGTTTTGAACCGGTGTTCTCCCTCGAGCGCAGGCAGGAGTTGGGTCTCCAGGTAATCGATGCCCGCTGCCAGCAGCGCTGCGTCGGGGGGAATCGGCCTCATGCCACGTCTCCGCGCAACTTCGCCAGCTGGACCATGTCCCACAGCGGCTCGGCCATGCGCCGACCGATCAGGCGGTGTTCCAGGCTGACGGCAGGCGTGGCGCCCGTGCCAGAGCCCGCTGTGCCCAAGCCCATGCCCAGGCACATCACGGCCCAGCGCACCTGGCAGGCCATCTCCCAAAAGAAAACGCGGGCCCGGTCCACCACTGCGCCGCCGGCGGCTTCATACGCCGCATACAGGTCTTCGCGCCGCCCAAGGCCGGCCACCTCGCCGGGGCCGCCAAAGCGCCAGGTGCGCAGGCACAGCCAGGCCATGTCTTGCGCCGGGTCGCCCAGGTGGGCGAGTTCCCAGTCGATCACGGCGGCCAGGCCGTCGTCGTTGACGATGAAATTGCCCAGCCGGAAGTCGCCATGCACGGCACAAGGCGCCGCGTTGACGTGCTCGGCAAGCCGCTCCTCGACCCAGCGCAGCCCCCACTCAAGCGCCGGATGCTGCACGCCGCTGGCATGGACCTGCGAGCGGTTGTCCAGCCACTGGCTGCGCGCGTCTTTGGCTGGCAAAAAGGCGGCCTGGCCTGCAGGAATGCGGTGAACATCTGCCAGCGCCCGGGCGCATTGCGCAGTCAAGCGCTCGCGGGCAGGCCCGTAACGCGCCTCGCGCAGGATTTTGGGGGCCAGTGTTTCGCCCGCAACAAACCGCGTGATCTGCCCATGGCCCAGCCCCTGTGAGCCGTCCAGGCGCAGCACCAGCCCGGGCGCGGGCACCCCATGCGCGCGGGCGAGTTCGGTGATACGGGCGTCTTGCTCCGGCGTGAGGGTGCGCTGGTTCAGGCCTTCGGATGATTGAAGTTTGGCCGCCGGCAGGGTTTGCAGCACGAGCCGCTCGGGCTCGCCGCGCACGGTCACATCCAGCAGCCAGGTTTGTTTGGTGGCGCCGGCAGTCAGGCGCTGTAATTGCGCCACCGCCACAGGCTGGGCCAGGGCGTTTTGCAGTGCTGCTTCGAGCAGCCTGGGCGTGGGTGCCGGCGTTGCGTCCACCACGGCACCCCGCTAGCCGCCCTTGCCGATCATGCCAAACAGGTGCCCGGCCACTTTGCGCATCTGGATTTCCTCCGCGCCTTCGGTGATGCGGTAACGCCGGTGGTGCCGGTAGATGTGCTCAAACGGTTTGTGGCGCGAATACCCAATGCCGCCGTGGACCTGCATCGCGCGGTCGGCCGCTTCGCACACCAGGCGGTTGGCGCGGTAGTTGCACATCGAGACCTGGTCGCTCAATTGCCGCGCCACTTCGGGTTTGCTCATCTGGTCCATGCGCCAGGCTGTCTGGTAAATGAGCGCGCGCAACATCGCCGCTTCGGTGTGCAGTTCCACCAGCGGAAACTGGATGCCCTGGTTGACGGCCAGTGGCTTGCCAAAGGGCTTGCGCACCAGCGCGTAGGCCACACTTTCGTTGATGCAATACTGCGCTGCGCCCAGCGACGAGGCCGCCTGGCGGATGCGGTTTTCGTGCACAAAATGTTGCGCCAGCGCCAGGCCGTTTTCCGGCTCGCCGAGGATCGCGTCGTCGGCCACCCACACGTCGGTGAGCGAGATGCGCGGGTGGTCGGTGGGCATGTTGAAGGTCCACAAATACTCTTCGATCTTGAAGCCCGGCGCGCTGGTGGGCACGATGAAGCAGGTGATGCCGCGCGCGTCGCCGTCTTTGCCCGAGGTGCGGGCGAAGACGAGATCATGCGTGGCGGTGTGCAGGCCGGTGTTCCAAATTTTTTCGCCGTTGATGCGCCAGCCTGCGCCCAGGCTTGTGTCGTGTTTGACGCCCCGGGTTTCCATCCAAGTGGCGTCCGAGCCATGGTTGGGCTCGGTCAAGCCAAAACCGAAACGCAGGCTGCCCTCCAGCAGGCCGGCGATGAACTGTTCCTTTTGGGCCGGAGTGCCGAAGTCGCGCAGCATCAAGGCCACTGGCGCATTGCCAACGATCGAGCTTTCGTTTTGCAGGTCGTTGTGCAGCCCCAGCCCTTTGGCGGCCAGGTGCTCGCGGATGATGGCCATGGCCAGGTTGCTGCCGTTTTTGCCGCCGAATTCAGCGGGCAAGGCGTAGCGGTAGTGGCCCGCCTTGTCCGCGCGGCGGCGCATTTCGCTGAGCAGCTCTTCCCAGTCGTGGCGCGGCAGGCCATCGCGCTCAAAGTCGGTCCGCGCAAACTCGCGGCGGTGGTCAAAAAAACGGATGTTGTCGTCTTGCTGCTCGAGCGGTTTGATCTCGCGCTCGATGAAGGCGTCCAGCTCGGCCAGGTAGGCGGCGATGTCTGCCGGGATATTGAAGTCCATCCCCAGACTCTAAACCACTTGCGCGGGCTAACCGGCAGGCCCGTTGAAGACTGTGCGCCCGGCCGCATGGTGCGCGGCGAGAAAGCCAAATGTCATCGCCGGGCCCAGCGTGATGCCGCCGCTGGGGTAGTGGCCGCCCATCATGCTGCTCATGTCATTGCCCGCCGCATACAGGCCGGCGATGGGCTGGCCGTGCGCGCCAAGCACCTGGGCGTTGGTGTTGACCTGCAAGCCGGCAAACGTGCCCAGGCTGCCGGGCACCACTTTGACGGCGTAAAACGGGCCATGCGCCAGCGGTGCCATACACGGGTTGAGCCCGGCCGCTTCGGCATCGCCCTGGATGCGGTTGTAGGGTGTTTCGCCTTTGAAGAAGTCGGCGTCTTTGCCAGTGATTGCCATCGCGTTGTAACGCGCCACAGAAGCCTGCAGGGCGATTGCATCAATGCCGCAACTGGCGGCCAACTCGGCCAACGTGTTGCCGCGCTGAAGGTAGCCGTTTTGAATCCACGCGCCCAGTGGCATCGGCGCGGGTTTGACGGCGCCCAGGCCATAACGCCGGATGAAAGCGTGGTCACACACCAGCCATGCCTGCACGGTTTGACCGGCCGGCGTTGCCGCGATCAAGGCGCTGACAAAGTCGAAATACGAATCGGCCTCGTTGCAAAAACGCAGACCGCTCTTGGTGACGGCGATCAGGCCCGGCTTGGCGCGTTCGATCAAATGCGCAAAGTGGGCAACG
>JANMMR010000505.1:0-1525 GCA_031373455.1 Rhodoferax sp. | reverse complement strand
GCCCTTGCTGCGGCCAGGCTGCTGGGACGGCGCCGTTTTGAGGCTTGGCGCAGGGCTTATGACTGGCCGACCGGCTTGGGCTGATGGCATGGTGGCCTGGGTGGGGAGTGCGGGAAATTCGGGGTTGACAGCGCGTAAACCATCGTTAAAATTTTAAGTCATCAGACAACTAATGACAAGACCCTCCGCCCAGTCCGCCCGAACAGACCCCTTTATGGCCATCAAGACCCACCACCGAATCCTCATGACCGGCGCCGCCGGCTCCCTGGGCACCGCCATGCGGCCCTTGCTCAAAGCCAATTGCGAGGTGTTGCGCCTCTCAGACCGGGCCGCGTTTCCGGCGGCGCAAGCCGGCGAAGAAGTGAGCCTGGCCGAGCTGGGAGATGAAGCGGCGGTGCTGGCGCTTTTCAAAGACGTGAACGCCGTGGTTCACTTTGGCGGCGTGTCCGTTGAGGGGCCGTTCGGCCCGATTTTGCAGGCCAATATCATCGGCCTGTACAACCTGTACGAAGCGGCGCGCAAGCAGGGCACCACGCGCATCATTTTTGCCAGCTCCAACCACGCCACTGGCTTTTACAAACAGTCTGAAACCATCACACCCCTGACGGCGCCACGGCCAGACGGAAACTACGGCGTCTCCAAGGCGTTTGGTGAAGACATTTCTCGCTTCTACTTTGACCGCTACGGCATCGAGACCGCCTGCCTGCGCATTGGCTCGTGTTTTCCCGAACCGGTTGACCGGCGCATGCTGGCCAGCTGGCTGAGTTTTGGCGATTTGTACCGCCTGCTCACCGCCTGCCTGAGCACGCCGGTGCTGGGCCACAGCATCATTTACGGCATGTCAAAAAACTCCGTAACCTGGTGGGACAACTGGCCCGCCAACCACATCGGCTACCTGCCGCAAGACAGCGCCGACAGCTTTCGCGAAGCCATCTATGCCAAAACCCCCGCGCCCGACCTGCGCGACCCGGTGGTGCAGTTTCAAGGCGGTGGCTACGTGGGCAAAGGTCCTTACGCCACAGTCAACGGCTGAGCATCAACTTCCCGCTGAATTTCCTTTTCAAACCAACCCCCCAGGAGACCTCCATGACATTGAAACAAACACTGGCAATTACGGTAGTGGCCGCATTGTCCGCGCTGGCTTGTGCCGCCCAGGCCACGGAATTCCGCTCGGCCGACACCCACAATGCCGACGACTACCCCACCGTGGTGGCGGTCAAATACATGAGCGAGCTGCTGGAGAAAAAGAGCGGTGGCAAGCACAAGATCAAGGTGTTCAACAAGCAGGCGCTGGGCAGCGAGAAGGAAACCATTGACCAGGTCAAGATTGGCGCGCTCGATTTCACCCGCGTCAACGTGGGCCCGATGAACGGCATTTGCCCCTTGACGCAGGTGCCAACCATGCCTTTCCTGTTCAGTTCCATCGCCCACATGCGCAAGTCGCTGGACGGCCCGGTGGGCGACGAAATTTTGAAAAGCTGCGAGGCGGTTGGTTTCATCGGCCTGGCTTTTTATGACAGCGGCG
>JANMMR010000367.1:0-2973 GCA_031373455.1 Rhodoferax sp. | reverse complement strand
GTGATGCGCCGAGCCAGCTTTTTGCCGGCGCCCGTGGTCCAGGCAACACCGCAGGCGCGAATGCCGACGTACCCAAAGAATGGTCGCCCACCCGCACCCCCCCCCAGTGCCCCAACCCCCAGGTCGCACGCAACAACGGCCCGGGTGTTTTGGTAGACGCCGGAAACTTCAGCTGCAAGTGACCAAGGACTGTGGGATGAAAGCCCTCCTGACCATCTCGCTCATGGCCTTGTCGATCTCGGCAGCCGCACAAACCCCTGACTGCGCTGCCCTATCTGCCAAAGCCGTGAGCGCTGCGCCGGGCGTCAAACTCACCACCGAGCTGATCGCGGCAGATACCGTGCGTCCGCCAGGCGCCACAGCGGGCCCGATGCTCGGTGCACATTGCCGCGTGAGCGGCCGCATGAACGAGCGCGTCGGTCAAGACGGCAAGCCCTACCACATCGGTTTTGAAATGCGCCTGCCCGTGAACTGGAACGGTCGTTTCCTGTACCAGGGCGGTGGCGGCAACGACGGGGTCATCCGCCCCGCCATTGGCCCACAAGCCACACCGGTTTTTGCGCTGAACAAAGGGTTCGCCGTGGTCACCACCGACGCCGGACACCAGGGCCCGACGGCAGACTTTGGTTTCGACCCGATTGCCCGCACCGACAACGCCTACAACGCGCACGACCGCGTCGCCGTCACGGCCAAAGACATCATCCGCAACTTCTACAGCAAGGGGCCCGACAAGTCCTACTTCATTGGCTGCTCGGGCGGCGGGCGCCAGGGCATGATGTTCACCCAGCGTTTCCCCGCCTATTTTGACGGCGTGATCGCCATGGCGCCAGCGATGCGTGTCTCCAGCGGCGCGACCGTGGCTGCCGCCTGGGACACCCAAGCCCTCAACAGCATCGCCCCGCCTGGAGCCGACGGCAAACCGGTGTTGAGCCAGGCGTTGACCAACCCCGACCTGAAACTGCTGGGTGACGGCATTCTAGACACCTGCGACGCCCAAGACGGCGTGAAGGACGGCCTGGTGTCCAACCCGGGGGCCTGCAAATTTGACCCGGCCGTTTTGCAGTGCAAAGGCGCCAAAGACGCCACTTGCCTGTCGGCGCCGCAAGTCGCGGCCGTTCGCAAGGTCTTTGAAGGCCCGAAAAACTCGGCGGGCAAACCGCTGTATTTCGGCTGGCCTTACGACGCCGGCGTGGGCCACCCACAACACGACTGGCGCGCCTGGAAGCTGGGCACCTCGGCAACGGCGGTGCCCAACTCGCGCCACGTGTTCCTGATGCAAGACGCCTTGCAGGGCTACTTCATCACGCCGCCAGACCGCAGCCTCAGCATCCTGGCCTTCAACTTTGACAGCGATCCCGCGCGCATGGCGGCGCACTCCTGGATTTTCGACACCGCAGCCGACGCCAAACTGGCCGCCTACAAGGCGCGTGGCGGCAAGCTGCTGCTGGCGCACGGCATGGCCGACCCGATCTTCTCGCCCCACGAGTCGGTCGACTACTACCAGCGCCTCAGTGCCGAGCATGGCCCCGCCACCGCTGATTTTGCCCGCCTCTTCCTCATCCCCGGCATGGCCCATTGCCAGGGTGGCGCCGCCACTGACTCATGGGACGGCCTGCAGGCGCTGGTTGATTGGGTCGAGAAAGGCGAGGCGCCCAAACAGATTGTGGCGCGTGGCACGGCCGTCTTCCCGGGTCGCAGCCGGCCCCTGTGCCCGCACCCGCAATACGCGCATTACAAGGGACAGGGAAACATTGAAGACGCCGCCAGTTTTGAATGTCGCTGAGTTGAATGTCACTGACCTGGCACCACCGCCCGACGCGCCTTTGGCAACGGCGCAGGTTGACACCCGCTTCCTTGAAAGCCTCATGGGTTACAACACCCGGCGGGCCTCAGTGGCGATCATCGAGCGCTTCATGCGGGAAATGGCCGTGTACGACCTGCGGCCGGTGAGTTTCTCGGTGATGTCGGTGGTGGTCCACAACCCCGGCATCACCTCGCGCCAGCTTTGCACCTCGCTGGGCCTTTTGCCGCCCAACCTCGTGGGCATGATCAACACCCTGCAAAAGCGGGAGTTGATCGAGCGGCGCCCGCACCCCAGCGACCGGCGGGCGGTCAGCCTTCACGCCAGCACCAAGGGCTACAAACTGATGGGCAGCGCCGAGCAGACCGCCGCCCGGCTTGAGGCCGAGGCCACCGCCAATTTGAGCGCCGGTGAGGTGAAAACCCTGATGCGACTGTTGCGCAAAATCTACCTTTGACGCAGCACGAAGCCCGGATCTGGCGGGTTTTCACCGCGCATTTGCCCTTTTTTTGTGTCTTTTCGTGCCATTTTTTCCTGCATTTGCAGGGTTTACAGCTATGAATGTTGTAGCGATTCAAATATTGCGCTATAGTTTCTGAACATTACCCAATTCGCCCACCGTGGCAACCTGACTGTGCAAAGAGGAGTTTGAATCCATGAGTTCCAAAGACAACGTCTCCATCCACCAACTCCTGAGTTTGCTGGAATCGCGTTACGCCATCCGCGTCATGTGGGCGCTCAAGGACGGCCACCCGCAAACCTTCCGCTTGCTGCAAGACAGCGTGGGCGGCATCACGCCCAACACCCTGAACACCCGCATCAAGGAGCTGCGCGAGGCCACTTTGATGACCCATGGCAGCGAAGGCTACACCTTGACCAGCGCCGGCGCCGACCTGATGAAACGCATGTCCGACCTGCAGGCCTTCTCCGTCAAGTGGACCAACAGCCAGGCCAAAAAGACCAAATAGGCCGCGCACAAAACCTTGCCCGGGTGTTCCGGGCGACAATCAAAAGGACAGCCAGGCTGTCCTTTTTTTGCGCCTATTTTTCACTCCCTTTTTCGCTCTTTTTTCAAATGCCATGAAACACCAACTTTCACCCCAGCAGATCCTGCCCGAAGACGCCCAGGCCGCCATCCTGATTGGCCGCGCCTGGGTGGAAGGGCGCGGGGC
>JANMMR010000431.1:0-3014 GCA_031373455.1 Rhodoferax sp. | reverse complement strand
GATCGATTCGGCGCGCGACGGCTGTGATCTGAACTCCTTCGAAGGCCGCTCCCTTCTGGCCAGCAACGCCAAACCCTTGTGGATGAGCCTGCCCGACGGCGCCTTGAAGCGCCAGCTGCTCACCGAAATCGGCAACCTCGTGCAGTTGGGCGCCCACGAATTGCAGGATTTGTGGATGCCCAAACCGGCGGGCTTCGATTCACAAAAACGCGGCAACACATATCGCAGCCAGGCGCGCCATGCCGACGCCGGGCATCGCCCGTATTCTTCGCGCTTTACTTCAGCAACACCGAGCCTGGGCCTGCGCACCCCCATTGCCAGCCGGGCCGACCACGCGGCCAGAATCCTGCTCGGCGACATGGCCGCCTGGAGCCGGCTCTCCGGCGAAGACCATGGCATGCTGGCGGAATTGGCCGAGCCCTACGCGGCCCTGTTCGCGTGGATCGAATCGCAGGCACACGAACACGGCCCCATGCCCTGGGGCGCCTTGCGCGAGGGTTTGCGCGGGCACGTGGCCGAACCCTTGGCCCTGAAACTGATGGCCGGCCCGGAGTTGAGCTCCGACGTGGACGCCGCCGAGGCCACGCGTGAACTGCGCCAGTTGCTCGACCGCATGCTGATCGAGCGGCTGGGCACGCAAATGAACCAGGCCATTGAAGCCTCCAAATCCGACCCTTCGGCCCTGCAGCGTTACCGCGACATGCAAAAACGCAAACTGGCGCTTGAAGCCGAAGCCCGCGCCAATTCGGTTACCCCCTGAAATCCGGCAAATTCCTTGGCCGCATGCAACCTCAGGCATTGAATTTTTGCCCGCCCATGGTATAATCCAAGGTTGATTTGGCAAGAGCGACAGCAGCACCTCCGGGCCTGGCCTACCGATGATTTGATTCACAACCGGCCGCCTCTCCGCAAGGACTGCACTCCAAATGTTCGCCCAGACATCTTGCCCCAGGTAGGCGAAAACGTTTCCGTTTTGCGCCCCTTTCTGCCGCCCCGAACGCCAAAGACTCCGCCATGCCCAGTAAAAAATTACCTGCCCCCAAATTGCCTGCTTCAAAATCGCCGCCGTCCGCCAAACCGGCGGCCAAGCCAATTGCCAAACCGGTAGCGAAACCGGTAGCCAAGGCCGCGACCAAGCCAGAAACCAAAAAACCCGTCAACGCCACCGCTAAGGCCAAGGCCGAGCCCGTTGCCAAAAAGAAACCGCTGGTTGTGGCCAAGGCTGCAGGCACCCCTGCCAAAGACGACGCCAAAGCTGCCACCAAGCGCGGCCCCAAGCCCAAGGCCGGCAACGCCAAATCGGCACCCGGCGTTGTAGACGCCGACATGGCCGACATTGAGGCCGATCTGGCCGGTGAACCAATTCCCGCAGGCGAAAAGGTCAAGCCCCTGCGCATGAAGATCAGCAAGGCGAAAGAACGCGCCTTGATGAAAGAGTTTGGCCTGGACGACACCATCCTGTCTGAAGAAGACATGGCCAAACGCCGCCAGAAACTCAAGGCCTTGATCAAACTCGGCAAGACGCGCGGCTACCTCACCCACGGCGAAATCTCCGACCACCTGCCCGACAAGCTGATCGACGCAGAAACCATGGAAGCCGTCATCACCACCCTGAACGACCTGGGTGTGGCGGTGTACGAACAAACGCCCGACGCCGAATCCCTCATCCTCACCAACTCCGCCCCGGCGGGTGCCACCGAGGAAGAAGCCGAAGAAGCCGCCGAAGCCGCCTTGAGCACAGTCGACAGCGAATTTGGCCGCACCACCGACCCGGTGCGCATGTACATGCGCGAAATGGGCACCGTGGAGCTGCTCACGCGCGAAGGCGAAATCGAAATTGCCAAACGCATCGAAGGCGGCTTGATGGCGATGATGGAAGCCATCAGCGCTTCCCCCGCCACGATTGCCGAAATCCTGCGCCTGGCCGAAGAAATCCGCAACGGCAACGTGGTGATCACCACCGTGGTCGACGGTTTCACCAACCCCAACGAGGCCGACGACTACGTGGCCGAGGAAGACTTTGACGAGTTCGACGCCGAAGACGACGACGACGGCAAAGGCGGCTCCAAGGCGCTCACTAAGAAACTCGAAGAGATGAAGAAAGAGGCCCTGAGCCGCTTTGACCGCCTGCGCGAGCTCTTCGAAAAGGTCCACAAGATTTACGACAAGGAAGGTTACGGCACGCCGCATTACGTGACGGCGCAGCGCTCTTTGTCTGACGAGCTGATGTCGATCCGCTTCACCGCCAAGTCGATCGAGAAACTCTGCGACATGGTGCGTGCCCAGGTGGACGACGTGCGCAAGAAAGAGCGCGAGCTGCGCCGCATCATCGTGGACAAATGCGGCTACCCGCAAGAGCATTTCATCGCCGATTTCAGCGGGCGCGACAAAAACGGCAACAAGGTTGCCAGCCAGTTGCTGAATCTGAAATGGATCGAGAAACAGGCCGCAGCCGGCAAACCCTGGAGCGCCGTGATGGGCCGCAACGTGCCGCCGGTGCAGGATTTGCAGCAGAAACTCACTGACCTGCAAGCCCGCGTGGTGGTGCCGCTCGATCAGCTCAAAGACATCAACAAGCGCATGAACGAGGGCGAGCATTCATCCCGCGCGGCCAAGAAGGAAATGATCGAGGCCAACCTGCGCCTGGTGATCTCCATCGCCAAAAAATACACCAACCGTGGTTTGCAGTTCCTCGATTTGATCCAGGAAGGCAACATCGGCCTGATGAAAGCGGTGGATAAATTCGAATACCGCCGTGGCTACAAGTTCTCGACCTACGCCACGTGGTGGATTCGCCAGGCCATCACCCGCAGCATCGCTGACCTGGCGCGCACCTTCAGCATTCCCGTGCACATGATCGAAACCATCAACAAGATGAACCGCATCAGCCGCCAGCATTTGCAAGAGTTCGGTTTTGAGCCCGATGCATCGGTCTTGGCCGAGCGCATGGAGATTCCGGAAGACAAGATCCGCAAGATCATGAAGATCGCCAAAGAGCCGATCTCCATGGAAAC
>JANMMR010000426.1:0-2148 GCA_031373455.1 Rhodoferax sp. | reverse complement strand
GCAACGCAACTCGCATTACTACGAGGAGGCCCGGGCCTTCGGCAAGATCGTCGCCCGATACAGCGCCGGCAAGGACCCACGCGACATGCTGTTCATCTGCACCGGCGGCGGCCCGGGCATCATGGAAGCGGCGAACCGCGGCGCGCGCGAGATGGGCGCGCCCACCGTGGGCCTGAACATCGCGCTGCCGCACGAGCAGGCAGCCAACCCGTATGTCACGCCCTCGCTGAGTTTCAAGTTCCACTACTTTGCGCTGCGCAAGATGCATTTCATGATGCGCGCCAAGGCGCTGGTGGCCTTCCCCGGCGGCTTTGGCACGCTCGACGAGTTGTTTGAAGTGATCACCCTGGTGCAGACCAAAAAGGCCAAGCCGGTGCCGATCATCCTGTTTGGCACAAGCTATTGGAAACGCCTGCTGAACTTTGACGTGCTGGTTGAAGAAGGCGCGATTTCGCCGGAAGACCTGTCGCTGTTCCACTACGCCGACGACCCGCACGTTGCCTGGGAGTTGATCCGCGATTTCTACGGGCTGCCCTTGGGGCCGGAAATTGCCGAAGTGTGATTTGCTATTGTTTTAATAGCTGTAAATGACCATTTCACGTGACTTCATGGCCGAAAAAGCTTGTAAATTGTGAAATTTCCGGCTTT
This sequence comes from Rhodoferax sp., assembly GCA_031373455.1. Lineage (GTDB taxonomy): Bacteria > Pseudomonadota > Gammaproteobacteria > Burkholderiales > Burkholderiaceae_C > JANYCG01. The sequence goes on along the minus strand of JANMMR010000426.1, from coordinate 1,500 downwards.
TTCATCGAATAATTAACACCCATGTTAACAAATAGCCAAATTCGCCAGCTTTGTTAACATGCAAGTTAATTTTTGATTATCCACTGCTGCCGAGCGGTTCGCAAAGCGTCGCGCAATGCGCGCCGCCACCAAACCAATTCGCTCGGCCGGCATCGATGAACTGCACGCGCCGCCCGGGAAAGACCGTTTCAAACGTGCGCCGCACCTCGGCCTGGCGCGCGGGGGGCGTTCCGTACGGCAGGTAGTCGGGCAACAACACCAGCTTGTTGACCACCACAAAATTCAGGTAACTGCTGGTGGCAACCTGCTGCACGGTGTCGCCGCTGCGGCGCCCTTCTGCGGCGGGAAATGATGCTGGCGACCATTGTTCGGAATACGCGGTGTCGGCGTCTGGCGACAACACGACAGGGCGTTCCATCGTGCGCGGTAGCGGCACCTTGATCACACGCAGCGGGTTCCCGTCCGGGTCGCTGCTGGCCGCCAGCACGTTGTAGTTCGCCTTCATGCGCGCCAGGTTCAACTGCGCCACCGGGTGGCTGCGCGCTTCAGCGTCGTCCACCCACGCCAGCAATACCGTGCGCGGATCGGCAAAACGCACAAACTCGTCGGTATGGCCACCGGTGCCCCAGCCCACATGCGAGCCGGTGATGGTGCCACGGTGCAACGGGTCGTGCGCCAGACCGTGCGGAACCCAAATGACTTTGCGGATGCCAGGCAAACGCCGCAGTTCGGCGTCAATCGCCCCACGGGTCATGCCGGGGTTGCGCGAGCGCCAGAGTTGCGAGTTGGCGATCAGCAAGCCGCGCCCGTTGGTTTCAACGCCGCCGCCTTCCGCGGCAAGGTTGGACTGGAATGAAAACCAGCCGTTCATGTCCGCAAACCTGCGGTCCAGGTCACCGGCGACCTGGTCGTCCGGCCGGCTGCATTCGGCCGCGCGGCGGCTGGGTTCATTCACCAGCGTGCGACACCAGCTGTTCCAGCCGTAATAAGACCACTTGAAGTCAACAATGAAAGGACGTTTGTCGCCATCCAGGCCAAAAGCCGCCGCGTCGCGCAGCCAGAACGGCGCTCTGGCATCCAGCACAAACTGGACCTGATCCACTTTTATTTTGCGCCGCTGCAACAGCGCCCGTGCTTGCGCCTGCGCGGCTGCATCGCGCACCAGCATCTTGATCGGGGCAAATGGCGCCAGCGCTTCTGCCAGGTCCGCAGTGAAGGCCTCGTGTCCGCCGTCATAACCCAGCCAAACGGCGCCGACCGGATCAAAATCCGCCGCGAGGCCCGCGCCGGCTATCGCCGGGCCTGTGGCGCGGGAGAGCCGGGCAGCGAACATCGCAGCCGCAAGCGCCACCGCGACCTGCAGATACTGCCGCCGTCCAGTTGATGCCGGGCCAGGGTTTGCCATGGCCCGAGTATGTGGCGCTTTGGCAATTTCTGCTGGTCACACCCGGTTGCAAGTGTTTGAAATTGCATCCGGCCCGGCGACCAACGCCATGCCCG
>JANMMR010000361.1:0-4316 GCA_031373455.1 Rhodoferax sp. | reverse complement strand
GGGGCTGGTTTTTGCGCCGGGCCGCCCCAAGCAAAAATGCTCCCCCTTGGGGGGCAGCGACCCGCGAAGCGGTGGAGCGTGGGGGCTGGTTTTTGCGCCGGGCCGCCCCAAGCAAAAATACGGCCCCCTTGGGGGGCAGGGAGCCACACGCAGTGGGCGATCGTGGGGGCCATATCTTTCAGGGCAATTTGATCTGCGTCTCGCGCGCAAACGGCCACTTGCGGTTGATCTCGTCAACCAGGCTGTTGATCTTGCGCAGCGATGCGTCGACCTCGGTGCGCAGCAGGCTCAGGTCGGTGGTGGCGACGCGCACGTTTGACACCACGCCGCGCGCTTCGCTGGCCACGACCTGTGCCTGCACGGCGACGCCTTTGTACTCCACCGTGGCCGCCTGCGCTTCAATCAGTACGCCGTCGATCTTCTTGAGTGTACTGCGGGCGTCCAGCAGCAACGCGTTGAGCTGCTGGATGCTGGCCTGGGTGTCGTTCATCACGCCTTTTTCGCCAAACACACGCTGGTCGGCTTTGGCCAGCAGGGCGTTGGTCTGGTCCAGCGCGGCGACCAGGCGTTGGGCGTTGGCGTCGCCGCCGAGCAGGGTGCCCATCACGCCGTATTTGCCGGCCATGCTGGCGCCCAGGTTGCCGGTGATGCTTTGCAAGTTGTTGAAGCTGCCGTTCAAGCTGGAGTCGGCCGCGGTGATACGCTCGACGTTTTCCAGCAGGGTGCGGGCGGTTGCCATCAGGCGCGGTATTTCGCTGCTGGAGTCGCCGCGCAGCACCGTGCGTTCGGAGCCGGGCGGCAGCGGCGGGTCGCTCAGCACGCCGCTGAAGGCGCGGATCTTGGTGTCGCCCACCACGCCCTTTTCCATCGTGAAAATGCTCGAGGTGCGCAGCCATTTGGCGTCTTTGGAGGGCACGTCGATGTTGATGCGCACCTTGCCTTTGTCGTCCAGGTCGATGCGGCTGACGCGGCCCACCGGAAAGCCGGAGAAGGTCAAATCCATGCCCACCAGAATGCCCTCCGAATCATCAGCCAGCAGCACCAGGGACTGGGTTTTTTCAAAGACGCCGCGCGCCACCATCACGTAGGCGATGAAGGCGACGATCAACGCCGAGACAAACGCCAGCAGCAACACGGCCTTGAGTTCCAGGTGCGCGATCGGTGCCGGCGCAACGGCCGAAGGCGCGGGCGTGGCAGGTGCAGGCACTGGAGCGGGGTCGTCGGCGTTCATCGGGTCCGATTATGCGGGGTCGGCAACCAGAGGCTCACAGCGGCAGGTTCACAAAAAGCGCACCGCCAGCGACAGGGCTTCGATCACGAAAAGTGTCACCAGGAGGCGTGCTGTGCCCGGTTGCAGGCGCGAGGTGGCGTCGGCGCCCAGGGTGACGGCATTGAGGGTGGCGGCAATCGGGATCACCGCCACCGCCAGGCTGTAAAACGCCACCTTGATGGCAAAACTCAGCGTTGCCACGCCATCAAAAGCCTGGCCCACGGTGCGCTCAAACTCCGGGATGCCCCAGCGCGAGAAGCCGTACACGCTCAGGTAAGCCAGCAGCAGCGTGATGAAGCCGCTGACGACCACCATCGTCACCACCGAAAAACCGTAGGCGATGACGCGCGGAACAAGCTCGTCGCGGACGCGGTCGGTCTCGGCGCCGCCCAACACGTCGAGGTCGCGCGGGATGTAGATGCCGCTGGCGCCGCTGCGCGTCGAGAGCGCGTTGCGGGTGGCCACATACAAGGCGGCGAAAAGCGGAATCACCTCCAGCACCAGCACCTTGACCACCAGGTCGAGTGCGAATTTGGCCAGGCCGTAATTCAGCGCCGTGACCAGCACCACGCGGATCAATACCCAGCTCACCAGGCCGGCCAGCACGGTGAACCACGGCAAGATGCGCCAGGTGGTGAGGTAGACGTGGCGGGCAATGCTGTCGCGGTTGGCGGCGTCGTAGGTGGCGGGCGAGACCATCATCACGATGGCCATGGCGCCAAACATGAAGACGCGTTGCCAGTCGGCCAGCCAGTTTTTGGCCAGCACGAGGAGTTGCCTGGGCGAAATTGTGTAGGTGTAGATGACCGAGGAGCCGGATGCCATGCGCGCATGATACCCAGCGCTTCGTGTCCCCTTCGGTGCGGGGACTTGCAACAAAGTGCTGCGCCGCGTCCAGCCTTTGCTGGCATCATGCAGGCTCCGATGAACCCCAACGCCCATGAGCTCTGGCGCGCGCCGCGCTGGACATTCGCCCTCTTGCTCGCCCTGCTGGGCACCCTGGGCCCCTTCGCGGTAGACACCTATATCCCGGCGTTTTCGGGCATTGAAGCCGGTTTGTCGGCCTCCAAAGTCCAGTTGCAGCAGACGCTCTCGGTCTACCTCTTCGGTTTTGGCGTGATGTGCCTTTTTCACGGCGCGATTTCAGACAGTGTGGGCCGCCGCCCGATGGTGCTGTGGGGCCTCGTCATCTTCACCCTGGCCACGGCCGGTTGCGCCTTGTCACAAAACATCACGCAACTGATCTTCTTTCGCACCGTGCAGGGGCTCTCGACGGGCGCCTGCATCGTCATCGCCCGCGCCATCCCGCGCGACATGTACCCGGCGCAAGACGCGCAGCAGGTGATGAGCCTGGTGACGATCTACTTCGGCATCGCCGCAGCCTTTGCGCCGTTGATCGGCGGCTGGCTGTTTGTCAGCCTGGGCTGGCGCAGCATCTTCTGGTTTCTCGTGGCGCTGGGTGTAGCGCTTTGGGTGGCCAATTACCGCCTGCTGCCCGAAACCCTGCACACCTCGCAGCGCCAGCGGTTTGACGCCGCCAACCTGATGCGCGGTTATTGGAAGCTCGGGCGTGATCCGCGTTTCCTGCTGCTGGCGGTGGCGGCGGGTGTGCCCATCAACGGCACCTTCATGTATTTGATGTCGGCACCGGTGTTTCTGGGTGTGCACCTTGGCCTGGCGCCGACCCAGTTTTTCTGGTTTTTCCTGGTGACCATCAGCGGCGTGATGACCGGCGCCTGGACCAGCGGCCGCCTGGCTGGCCGCATTGCACCCAAGCGGCAAATCCGCCTGGGGTACCTCATCATGCTGGCCGCCTCAGCGGTGAACCTCGGCGCCAACCATCTCTTCCAGGCGCACTGGAGCTGGGCCTTCTGGCCCTTGTGTGTGTATTGCATCGGCTGGGCCATCATGCAGCCGGCCCTCACGCTCCTGGTGCTGGACCTGCACCCCGAGCGGCGCGGCATGGCCTCGTCGCTGCAGGTGTTCATCGGCTCCATGTCCAACGGCATCACCGCCGGTGTGCTGGCGCCGCTGGTGATGCATTCCACCCAACACCTGGCCACGATGTCGGTGGCGATTCTGGCGGTGTCGCTGGGTGCCTGGTTGCTGGCGCACCGGGCCTGGCCGGAGATTGGCAAAAGTGTCCCGGTGCGCTGACGCACACTCAGGACGTCCAAACTGACCTATATTGAGCCACATGCCCAACACCCCACACGCCCACCGCCGCCACCAGCGCTCCGACCTGGCGCGCATTGCCACCCAAGTCATGGCCGAGCGCGGGCTGGAGCCGGAGTTTTCACAGCAGGTGGAACGCCAACTGGCCCGGATCGAGGGGGCGGCGACCGAGTCCGGCGGCCCGATCCGTGACCTCACCAGCCTGCTGTGGTGCTCCATCGACAACGACGATTCCGAAGACCTGGACCAGCTCACGGTGAGCGAAGTGCAGAAGAACGGCGCCGTCAAGCTGCTGGTGGCGATTGCGGATGTGGATGCGCTGGTCAAACCCGGCAGCGCGGTTGACGACCATGCGCAAACCAACACCACCTCGGTCTACACCTCGGCGCGCATTTTCCCGATGTTGCCCGAGCGGCTCAGCACCAACCTCACCTCGCTCAACCCGCATGTGACGCGCCTGGCCGTGGTGACTGAAATGGTCTTCAACGCCGACGCCTCGCTGGCGGGCTCCACCGTCTACCGCGCCCGTGTGCACAACCAGGCCAAGCTGGCGTATGACGCCGTGAGCGACTGGATCGACGGCAAGGCGCCGCTGCCGCAAGCAGCTGCCGATGTACCTGGCATGGAGGCGCAACTGCGCACCCAGGACTCGGTGGCGCAGCAGCTGCGAGCGCGGCGCCGTGCCGAGGGTGCGCTGGAGTTTGAGACCTTCCAGCCGCGCGCGGTGTTTGACGGCGAAGACGTTGTCGACATCCGCCAGCAGGTGCAAAACCGCGCACGGCAGCTGATCGAAGAGGTGATGATCGCCACCAACGGCTGCACCGCGCGGTTTCTGGCGGCGCAGGGCGCTGCCTCGCTGCGGCGCGTGGTG
>JANMMR010000352.1:0-7514 GCA_031373455.1 Rhodoferax sp. | reverse complement strand
GTCGTCGCGCAAATCGTCGATCTGCACCAGGGCGAAGTCGGCGCCCTTGATCTGCGCCTTGACGCGCTCGGGATCGCGGCACAGAAACAGGATGCGGCCGGGTGGATCAGGCAGGACCGTCATCGCGCCACCCGCAGTTTCGTTAAAAAAGACAGCGTGGCGATGCCCACTACGCCCGCGCGCGGCGCAGGAGCGCGTCGGCGTAATCCTGCCAGGCTGCGTCTTTGCCAACCCCGGAGAACACGCCGGCCGCTGCCTGGTCCGCAACCCACTGCTGTTTGGCGGCGGTGCCCGAGGTCATCAGGGGTTCAAAGCCCGCCTCCTGCACCGTGCGCGCCGCTTCGCGCATTTCTTCGGCGCGGCGTTTGCCGTGTTGCACCACGCGGCTGAAAAAATACGCGCCCTGCTTCTCCCAGTCAATGCTGGGAAAAGTTTCGGCGAGTGTGGGCAAGACGGGCGCCTCCACGCCGTAATGGCGCGCGGTGGCATAACTTTCAATCACCAGCGCCTCCAGCCCCTTGATCATCACGCTGCGGCACATCTTGATGGCGCTGGCCACACCGAGCTGGTCGGAGACGGCCTTGGCGTCCAGCCCCCAAGCGGTGAACCGCGCCGCCAAAGCGGCAGCGCCCGCGCCGCCCAGCAGCATCGGCACCTTCACGCCATAAGGGGGGATGGAGGTCATGACACCGGCCTCGACATACTGGCCGCCCGCCGCTTCAATGGCTTTTGCGGCCTGCTGCTTGGTGCCGGGCGAAGCTGAATTCAAGTCCAGAAACAGCGTGCCCGGGCGCAAATGTTGCGCCGCTTCTTCGGCCACGGCCAGCGTGTTGGAAGCGGTTACTGCGGAAATCAGGAAGTTGGCGTTGGCGCACAGTTCCTGCATCGAGCGGGTTACCGGCACCGCCGCTTCCTGCGCGTGTTTTTCCTGTGCCACGCGTTTCTGCGGGTCTACAAAAACCAGATCCCAAGCGCTGACTGACTGCACGCCCGGTTTGCCCTGCAAGCCCTTCGCGAATATTTTTCCGACCTCGCCGTAACCGATCAAACCCAGGGTGTCGTGCATGTGAAATTCAGGGCAAATTCAGTGGCTTGCGGTTGCGAAATTATTGTTTTTCGATTTTGGCGCGGGCGATGACGTCGGCCCAGCGTTTGATGTCATTGGCCAGCACCTCGGCAGCCTGCTCGGGCGTGCTGCCGTGCGCGTCGAGGTTGAGCTCGGCCATGCGCTTCTTCACATCGGGCTGGGCCAGCGCGGCGTTGACCTCGCGGTTCAGGCGGGCAATCGCCTCTTTCGGTGTTTTGGCTGGGACCGCAAGGCCGTTCCAGGACGATACGTTGAAGTTGGCCAGGCTGCCGCCGGATTCCCGCGCTGTGGGCACATCCGGCAAGGCAGTCGCGCGTTTGGCGCCGAGCACCGCCACGGGGCGGATGGCTTTGGAATTGATCTGGCCCATCAAAGGGCCCAAAATGTCCACCGCTGCGTCAAGCTGCCCGCCACGCAGGGCCGTGATGGCAGCCGGTGTGCCATTGAAAGGCACCACTTGCACGTCAACGCCACTGCTGGCCTTGAAGAGTTCTGCCGCCAGGTTTTGGGTGGTGCCAATCTGCGGCGTGCCGATGTTGAGTTTGCCGGGATTGGCCTTGCCATAGGCCAGCAGTTCGGCCAGGGTTTTGAAGCGGCCGCCTTCGTTTACCACGATGGCCAGGTCGAAAGTGGCCAGCAAGCTGACCGGTACGAAGTCTTTCAGGGTGTCAAAGGGCAACGCCTTGAACAGCGACGCGCTCACCGCCGTACCACTGGAAATCAACAACACCGTATGGCCGTCGGCCGGGCTGCGGGCGACCTGTTCGCCAGCGACGATGCCGCCCGCGCTGGGCTTGTTCTCCACCACCACCGACTGGCCGATGGTTTGCGACACAACTTGCCCCACCGTGCGCGCGGTGATGTCGGCCGCGCCACCGGCCGCGTTGGGCACCACGATCTTGATCGGTTTGGTCGGAAAGGCCTGCGCCAGCGCGAGCGGCGCGGCTGTGGCAATGGCGAGACTCAGAAGCAGTTTGGGAAAGGTCATGAACGTGCTTTCAAATGAAATTTGCAGATTTTTCAATGCTGCGTTTGGAGTGAAAAACGCTGTCTTTCGCGCTGTCTGTCGAACGGCAATCGAGGCTGCAGAGCCAAGGAATTTTAGCGCGCAACACCCAACAGCCGGTCGAGCAATTCGGGTTGGCGCTGCAAATCTGCGGCGCTGCCGCTGTGGGCCACGGTGCCACGGTCCAGCACGGCGGCGGTATCCGAGATTGCCAGGATCGCCTGCGGGTGCTGCTCCACGATGATCGCGCTCAGGCCTTCGTCACGCGTGATGCGGCGAATCGCCTGCAGCAGTTCCTGCACGATGATCGGCGCCAGGCCTTCGAGAGGTTCGTCGAGCAACAGCAGCGTCGGGTTCAACACCAGCGCGCGGCCCACCGCCAGCATCTGCTGCTCGCCGCCCGAGAGCTGCGTGCCGAGGTTGCCCTTGCGCTCGGCCAGGCGCGGGAACATTTCGTACACGCGCGCGGGCGTCCACGCTTGCGAACGGCCAGCCCGCCCTGCCCGCGCCACTGCGGTGAGGTTTTCGTGAACGGTGAGCGACTTGAAGATGTTGCGCTCTTGCGGCACCCAGCCAATGCCAGCGGCGGCGCGCTCGTGTGAGGGCAACCGGTGCAGCGCCACGGCATCGGCGCCAGTGCCGAGCGTCACCGCGCCACCGTGCTGGCGCGTGGCGCCCACCAGGGTGTTGATCAAGGTGGTTTTTCCGGTGCCGTTGCGGCCCAGCAGGGCCAGGGTCTGGCCTTCGCCGAGCGAAAGGTTCACCCCGCGCAACACCACGGCTTCGCCGTAGCCGGCGCTTAAGGCGTCGATCTTGAGCAACTGGTTCATAAAGCGCCGATCTCGTCGCCATGCCCGAGGTACACGGCCTTGACGCGCTCGTCGGCGGCGATCTCTTCGGGTGTGCCTTCGGTCAGCACCGCGCCGTTGACCATCACGGTCATGCGGTTGGCAAAGCTGAAAACAAGGTCCATATCGTGTTCAATCAACAGCACCGAGACATCGGCGGGCAAGGCGGCCACAGTGGCCAGCAGTTCTTCGCGCTCGCCAGCCGGCACACCGGCAACCGGCTCGTCCAGCAGCAACACGCGCGGCTCGCAGGCCAGCGCAATCGCAATTTCAAGCAGGCGGCGTTTTCCATAGGCCATTTCACGGGTGGTCTGGTGCGCCACCGAGGTCAGGTGAAATTGCGCCAGCAAGGCCTCACAGCGCGCGGTGACGGTTTTGTCGGCCCCCAGCGCCTGCCACCAGCTGCCGCCCAGCCCCCGGTTTTGCGACACCGTCAAGGCCAGGGTTTCCATGGGCGTGAGCGTGTCAAACAGCTGGTTGATCTGAAACGTGCGCACCAGGCCACGTTTCACTCGTTGGTGCGGTGCCAGTGTGGAAATGTCTTGCCCCTCCAAGGTGATGCTGCCGGCGGTCGGCTCCAGCACACCTGTGAGCAGGTTGATGAGCGTTGTTTTGCCGGCGCCGTTGGGCCCGATCAAGGCATGGCGCGCGCCCTGTTTCAATTCGAGGTTGACGTTGTCGGTCGCAGTGATGCCGCCGAAATGTTTGCTCAGGCCCGAGGTGGACAGCACAGTTTCCGTGGCGCTCATGCTGAGCCCTTCTGCGTTTTGCCAAACCAGGTCCACGGGCGGATCAAGCGGTCACGGCCGACCAGCGCCAGCACCACCAGGAAAAGGCCGATCCAGAAGGTCCAGTACTGCGGTGTGATGGACGAAATCACGTCTTGCAACAGCTTGAACACCACCGCGCCAGCCACGCCGCCATACAGCCAGCCGGTGCCGCCGATCACCAACACCAGCATCACATCGGCCGAGCGAATGAATTCGAACAGGTCGAGCGAGGCAAAACCGGTGGTCTGAGCTTGCAGGGCGCCAGCCGCACCGGCCACCGCCGCCGCCACGGTGTAGATCACCGCCAGCCGCTGCGTGACCGGGATGCCGATGGACTGCGCGCGCAGCCGGTTGTCACGCACGGCTTTGAGTGTGGCGCCAAAAGGTGAATTCACCAGCCGTCGGATCAGCACAAACAAAACGATGAGCACGGTGATCGAATACCAGGCCGCCGTTTGCCCGGCGAGGTCAAACTCAAACTGGCCGAGCAGTTTGCCCATCACCACACCTTGCAGGCCGTCTGCGCCGCCGGTGAGCCAGTCGAGTTTGTTGGCCAGCTCATACAGGATGAGGCCCATGCCCAGCGTGACCATCAGGCGCGTGAGGTCGCTGCCGCGGATGATGGTCAGGCTGCAAATTGCGCCCAACACCGTCGCCAGCGCAATTCCCACGGCGAGGCCCAGCAGCGGGTCCGGGTTGATGTGTTTGGCAAACAGGGCCGCGCCATAAGCGGCCATGCCGAAAAACGCCGCGTGCCCAAGTGAAACGATGCCGGTGTAACCCAGGACCAGGTCAAGGGAGACGGCAAACAGCGCCACGATGGCGATTTCATTGATGATCGGCGCGTGTTTCGACAACAGGAAGGGCGAGGCCAGCACCAGCAGCCACAGCGCGATTTCCCAGGGTTTATAACGGCTGGTGTTCATTTGGCCCCCTGGCGCACGAAGAGGCCCTGCGGCTTCCAGATCAGGATGGCGATCATCAGGCTGTACACGATGAAGCCGCCGAGCTTGGGTATGTAGTATTTGCCGGCCACGTCGGCAATGCCCAGCAGCAACGCGGCCAGGAGCGGCCCGGTGATGCTCGAGGTGCCACCCACGGCAACCACAATCAAAAAGTAAACCATGAATTTCAAGGGGAAGGTTGGGTCCAGCCCGAGCACCTCGGCGCCCAGCGCGCCACCCAGCCCGGCCAGGCCCGAGCCGACGGCAAAAGTCGAGAGAAAAACCACGTTCACGTTGATGCCCAGGCCGGCCGCCACGCGCTGGTCGTCCACCGAAGCGCGCAGGCGGCTGCCAAACCGGGTCTTGGCCAGCACCAGTTGCAGGCCAACCGTGAGCGCCGCACACACCGCGATGATGAAAAGCCGGTAGTGCCCCATGCCCAGCATCCAGGCGCCCTCGCCGAGCTCCGTGCGGCCCTTGAGCCAGGCCGGCAGCTGGATGATCTGCTGCTGGGAGCCCACAAAATAATCGGTTGCGGCGACGGCCATGAAGGTCAGGCCGATGGAGAACAGCACCTGGTCCAGGTGGGGCTTCTTGTACATGGGCCGGTACAGCGTGCGCTCAAACAGGCCGCCCAGCAGCGCAGCGCCGAGAAACGCCAGAGGCAAACACAGCAGAAACGGCAAACCCGCCTTTTGCATCAGCAGCACGGTGATGTAACCGCCCGCCATGGCAAAGGCGCCGTGGGCGAGGTTGATGAAATTCATCAACCCCATGGTTACCGCCAGCCCGACAGCCAGCACGAACAGGAGCATGCCGTAGGCGATGCCGTCAAAAAGAATGGTCAACATGAGAGGTTCAGAAAATGGGCGTTTCGCTCAGGCCCGTACTATGCACCATCGACGCGGTACGCCGAATCGAGCGTGATCTCGCCCACCACGCGCGAGACGCACACGCAGATGCGTTTGTTGCGGGCTTTTTCGTCGTCGCTCAAAAACACATCGCGGTGGTCGATCTCGCCATTGACAGCCAGCACATCCATGGTGCACAGGCCGCATTCGCCGCGCCGGCAGTCGTAGAGGGCCTGCACGCCTTCGAGTTCCAGGGCGTCCAGCAGGCCGACGTCGGCAGCGACTTCAAAATCCAGCCCGTGACGTGGCACCTTGACGCGAAACGCCTGCGGGGCAAAACGCCCGCTGCTGCCAAAGGTTTCGTAGCGCAAATCGGCCAGCGGGCGCGCGGCCTCTGCCCACGCGCGGCGCGCGGCGTCGAGCATGGGTGCGGGGCCGCACACGTACATCTGGGCCTGCGCCGGCAAGGCGGCAATCTCTTTCGCAAAATCGACCCGCTCACCGCGCACCGCCACGGCCGTTGCGACTTTGCCCGGCAGCGCCGCGTGCAGCAAAGGCAGGTAGGCCAGTTCTTCGTCCGACTGCGCGCCAAACAGCATCCGCACGTTGGCACTCCGCGCTGCCAGCGCCTGCGCCATGCCCAACAGTGGCGTGACGCCGATGCCGCCGGCCACCAGCAGGTGCGCGGGTGCGGCGAGGTCCAGCGGGAAATGGTTCTGCGCACGGGTGACGTGCAGGCGGTCGCCCACGCCCAACCGCCACATCGCCAGTGAGCCACCACGACCCTCGTCGAGCCGCTTGACAGCAATGCGGCAGGTGTTGGCAGCGTATTCCTCAGCCGCAGGGCCGCCAATGAGCGAATACGAACGCGTGTGCAACCGCGCGCCGCCGCCCTGCCCGACCATGATCTGCACCTGCACATGGCTGCCCGGCGTGTGCGGCTGGGCTGGGCCCGGCAGCACGAGGGTGAACTCGCGCACGGTGGGCGTGACTTCGCGGATGGCGCCTACGCGGGCGTCCAGCCAGGCGCCTGCGGGGTCTGGCGCTGGTGTTTGGGCGATTGTGTTGGTGATTGGGTTGGTAATGGTGTTCGTCATGGTTTGCGGATCAGGCGCACGCCGGGCATTTGGTCGATGAGTGGCCCGCGCACCACCTCGCGCAGGTTGCGCTGGGCAATGCGGGAGTGTTCGCGCATCAGCGCTTCGGCGCGTGCGCCTTCGCGCCGCTCGATGGCGTCCAGCACCTGCCAGTGCTGGTCTTGCGCCACGATCAGCATGTCGCGCGCGGCCGGGCTGTTGGCCTGCACCACGACAAAACCCGAGGGCGACGCAAACGGCATGGCGCAGACGCGTTCAATCTCGCGGGCAATCACCACGCTGCCGGACATCTCGCCCAACAGCGTGTGGAAACGTTCGTTCAAACGCACGTATTGGGCAAACGCCTCGTCGTTCAGGGCGTTTTGGCCCAGCAGCGCGTCGATGCCGCTCAGGGCTTCACGGGCTTCTTTCAAAACCATGGGCGCCGCACCACGCTCGGCGGCCAGCCGTGCCGAGAGGCCTTCGAGTGTGCCGCGCAGCTCGATCGCGTCGGCCACTTCGCGCTCGGAGAAGGTCTTCACGGCAAAGCCGCCGTTGGGCAAGGCGTCCAGCAGGCCCTCTTGCTCGAGCCGCATCAACGCTGCGCGAATCGGCGTGCGCGAGAAGCCGAGCTTCTCGACGATGGCCAACTCGGCGATGCGCGCGCCGCCCGGCAACTCACCGGCCAGGATCATTTCGCGCAGCTTGAGCTGGGCCTTGAGCTGCACACTTTGCTGCGGGCTGTGCAGGCTGACCGGCAGGCTGGCAATGCTGCCCGCGCTGCCTGAGGTGCCGATGCTGCCAATATTGCCGATATTGCCGACTCCGCCAACGTTGCCGGAGGCATCATCCTCACGATAAATACCTGCCAATTTTTTCATCTGATAATTATGGATATCAAGTCAAGAATTATTTTAATTTATAGCTATCAA
>JANMMR010000350.1:0-2154 GCA_031373455.1 Rhodoferax sp. | reverse complement strand
GGCCAGGGCGCAAACCCCGGCAATCACCCATTGACGCGATTTGGCCGGGCGTGCGGCGGCTGTTTTTGCCGCCTGCGGGGCTGGAAGTGGCTGTATGGGCGGCTTTGTGGGTGGTTTCGTGGGCGACTTTTCAACCGCCTCGCCCAGCGTTTTAGCCGGCGGCGGGGCGGCGACCATTTCGGTGACGGCCTCCCTGGCCGATTCGGTGACGAATTCGGGCACATCGTCGGCGATCAACAGGCGACTGTCTTGCTCCAGCACACCGTAGGCGCTGATGTGTTCTGGCGGCGCCACGTCGGTGGCCGGGGCGGTGAAGCCACGGTCCAGCGGGAAGGAAACCTGCAGCACGGTTTTGGCTTCCGAGTCGGCCACCGGGAAGATGCCGCCGGAGGTGAGGCCATCGCGCCAGGAGGCCGCCTGGTCGCCGCGCGGCGCGGTCAGGCCCATCTCATCGATGAAATCCTGCACCGATTGCGGGCGGTCTTGTGGCTGAATCTCCAGCGCATGCCCCAGGGCCTGGACAAATTCGGGTGAATAGGTCTGGTCAAAAATCGATTCGACGGTCTGGGCCACGCTGGCAATCGTGGGCATGCGGTCGCGCACCACCCGAAAAGCGGCCGGCAGGGGCGGCGCGTTGCACAGGCAGCCGTGCACCACCGCCGAGAGGGCGTAAAGGTCTGTCCACGGGCCCTGCGCCATGTCGCCGGAGTCGGCGTATTGCTCGATCGGCGCGTAGTTGATCTTCAGCACCGCCGTGTGTTTCTGGCTTTGCTCGCTGATAGCACGGCGCGCGGCGCCCAAGTCCAGCAGCACCGGCGGGCCGACTTCCTGCAGGAAGATGTTGTCGGGCGAGATGTCGCGGTGCACGGTGTTGTGCTCGTGCAGGTATTTCAGCGCGCCCAATATCGACCACAACAGGGCCCGCAACCAGGGCTCCGGCGGCGGGCTCTGCGCCTGGCTGCGCGCGTTCTTGAGCGTGAGGCCCCGGTACAGCGGCATGGCCATATAAGCCGTGTTGTTGGCCTCCCAGAAGCGGTACACCTTGACCAGCGAGGGGTGGTCAAACTGCGCCAGCAGGCGCGCCTCGGCCACGAAGGAGCGCAGCCCGGCGGTGAGGGCGGACTGGTCTGAAGGCGAGCGGCAGATCAGCGCGTCGCCGTCGGAGCGGCCAGCCAGAGCCGATGGCATGAACTCCTTGATCGCCACGGTGCGCTGCAGGGAATGGTCGAACGCGCCATACACCATGCCAAAGCCGCCCACGCCCAGGAGGCCGGTGATTTCGAACTCGCCCAGCTTCGCGCCAATGGACAGGGCGTCGGAATGGAAAAGCGACGGAACCGGAGTAACGGGGGAGGAAGGGGACGAATCCAACATGAACTGCGATTTTTGCATGCATTATGGCAAGCGCGGCCGTTACCATTGGGTGATGTTCAGTTATCGCCACGCTTTCCATGCCGGCAACCACGCCGACGTGCTCAAACACACGGCGCTGATCGCCATTTTGAAACACATGACCGCCAAGGAGGCGGCGCTGATGGTGATCGACACCCACGCCGGAGCCGGCTTGTACCGGCTCGACGGCGACTACGCCGCCACCAGCGGCGAAGCGGCGCAAGGTTATCTGCGCTTGTTGGCTGGGCCACCGCCCGCCAAAACAGCCGATAAATCCGATAAAGCCGGCGTCAAGGCAAGCGCCAAAACTGCGGCACCAGCCGCTACCGTCACTGCACCGGCTTTGCAGGACTACCTTGACCTGGTCGCCAGTTTCAACGCCCCGGGCAGTGCCAAAAGCACCGCCCGGGTCTACCCCGGCTCACCCTTCATCATCCAGCGGTTTTTGAGCGGGCGCGACAAACTCAAAGCTTTTGAACTGCACCCGACCGACATCAAAACCCTCACTGCCAACATCGCCCAGCTCGAAGCCGGCCGCCAGGTGGCGGTGCTGCGCGAAGACGGTTTTGAAGGCCTGAAGAAGTTTTTACCGCCGCCGTCGAAGCGGGCTTTGGTGTTATGTGACCCGAGTTACGAGATCAAAAGCGACTACGCACGGGTGGCCCAGATGGTGGCCGATGCGCTCAAGCGTTTTCCCACCGGTACCTACGCCGTGTGGTACCCGATCATCCCGCGCCCGGAAGCGCACGACCTGCCCAAAAA
>JANMMR010000340.1:0-27243 GCA_031373455.1 Rhodoferax sp. | reverse complement strand
TTCAAGTCCCTGTGCGGAGGGCCAAGGTCGCAAAATGACTATCTGGAAATTGCAACGCAGTTCCACACTGTCATACTCAGCGATGTGCCCCAAATGTCGGTTCGAATGGCTTCTGAAGCTCGGCGCTTTACCTGGCTGGTTGACGTCTTGTACGACCGCCGGGTCAAATTGATCATCTCGGCAGAAACTTTGCCCGAGAATTTGTATGTTGAAGGGCCACTGGCGCATGAATTTCCGCGCACCGCGTCGCGTTTGCATGAAATGCAGTCCAGGGAGTTTCTGGAACTGGATCGCCGAACGGTAGATACGCAATTGACATGAAAAACGCGCTGTTCCAGTTGCTCGCAATGGTGGCCGGTGTTGCGTTGCCTGGCGCAGTGATGGGGCAAACCGAATCGCCGGCGGCTGCCATGTCAGCCGAGACCGAGCTTGCCCGTATTCGATCGAGCCGGGTGAAAATCGAGGATGCGTTTGCTTCCGAGGAGCGACTCTGCTACCAAAAATTCGCCGTCAATGATTGCGTGGGCCGCGCGCGCATCACACGACGCGAAGCTGTTGCAGACTTGCGTCGGCAGGAGCTCGCCATCAATGCGGCTGAGGCCCGGCGACGCGGCGCCGACCAGATTTCAAAAACCGAGGAAAAATTGTCGCCTCAAGCCATGCGCGAGACCGAACAGCGCCTGCTTGAGGCGCAAGCCAGCCAGCAGGAGCGTTTGAAATCAATTGACGAACGCGCTGCTGAACGCGAACGCGTGGCAAAGGAGGCGCCAGACCGCGCCCGGGCGCTTAAAGAGCGTGTCGACGCAAATGCAGCGGTGCAAGCTGAACGGGCTGCCAAAACAGAAACCCGAACCGCCAGCCAACAGGAATTTGAGCTAAAACAGCAGGCGGCCCGAAAAAGGCAGGAAGACCAGAAAAAACGGTTGATCGAGCGCAAAAATGCGCCCGTTAAGCTACCTGCAGCGCCAGCGTCTGGCGTGCCGGCGAACGCCTCAGGCCGTTGACACAGGCCATCAAATCAGGCCATCAACTCACGCTGTTAAAGGCTCCAGTTTCACGACCACCAGCGACAGGTTGTCACCGCCGCCCTGGCCGCGGCTTCGGGCCTTTTCAATCAGGAATTCGGTGGCCTCACGGGCGGTGAGGGTTGACAGCACCGAGCCGATTTCGCTGTTGTTGAAATAGTGCCACACGCCGTCACTGCACGCCATCAACACGTCGCCTGCGCGAAGTTTGGGGATGAAATGGATGTCCACCAGCGGATCGCTGTCGGTTCCCAGGCAGCCCATCAGGATGTTTGACTGCGGGTGCACATTGGCTTGCTCTTCGGTGATTTCCCCACGGGTGACCAAGGTCTGCACGTAAGAGTGATCGAGCGTGCGCTTGACCAGCTTGTTGCCGTGGAAATGGTAAACACGGGAATCCCCGGCATGCGCCCAATGGCAATCGCCGCCCGGGTTGATCAGAAAACACGCAACTGTGCTGTGCGGCTCCTCTTCAGCCGAAATTGCCGTCAGCTTGATGACCACATGGGCTTCCTGAACCAATTGCTGCAGCATGGACGAGGCGTCGTCTACCTCGGGTGAATACCGCTCAAAAAGCTGACGGGCAGTCAACATCACCTGGTCTGAAGCTTTTCGCCCGCCGCTGCGTCCCCCCATTCCATCTGCAACGATGGCCAAGATGCAGCCATTGACGCGGGTGTGGTTCAACAGCGCCACCTGATCCTGCTGGTAGTCGCGGTCGCCCTTGTGGATTCCAGTGGATGCGGTAAGCCGATAACCTTTGTACATACTTGTTGCCCTGAGCGCGAAATTACCGGAATTGACCCGCGAATTTGGTGTGTAAAAGCCGTATTATCAGTGTTAAGTCCGCGACACGGCCAGAACTATTTGGCCAGCCGAGCCGGACATTCTCCCCTGAACCATGGACGCCAACCTGCATTCGCTCAAACGACGCCTGATCGAACTGCAAATGGAGCACGCCGATCTGGACGCCATGATTGACACCCAAAGTGAAGAAGCCCCGCTTGACGAGCTGATGATGCGCCGCCTCAAAAAGCGGCGCCTCGGCCTGCGTGACGAAATGTCGCGCATCGAGCGCGAACTCTCTCCCGATGAGCCCGCCTGACGCATGAGCCTGGTGCAGTTGGTTGAAGAGGTGTTTGGCAGTCAAAGCAGCCTTGCAGAAGCCGTACCCGAATTCCGGGGCCGAAGCGGCCAGACCGATATGGCATTGCGCGTGGCCCATGCGATTGAGAAAGGGGCTGTGCTGGTGGTGGAGGCGGGCACGGGCGTCGGCAAAACCTATGCTTACCTGGTTCCCGCGCTGCTAAGCGGCAAACGCGTTCTGGTCTCGACTGCCACCAAGAACCTGCAAGACCAGCTTTTCGGCCGCGATCTGCCGCTCCTGGCAAAGGCATTGGGTCTGCCCGTCAAGGCCGCGCTGCTCAAAGGCCGTGCGAGTTACCTGTGTTTGCATCGCCTGGAGTTGGCCCACCAGGGCGTTGCGGATACCGACCGCGTTTCACAACGGTCGCTGGCAAAAATTGAAAAATGGGCCCACGCCACCCGATCCGGCGACCTCGCCGAATTGCCGGGCCTGGACGAGCGCTCACCGATCATTCCACTGGTGACATCAACCCGTGAAAATTGCATTGGCTCGCAATGCCCGAAATTCCGCGCCTGCCATGTCAACATCGCCCGGCGAGAGGCCATGGCGGCAGATGTGATCGTCATCAACCATCACCTGTTTTTTGCCGATTTGGCCGTTCGCGAGTCGGGCGTAGCGGAACTGTTGCCCTCGGTCAACACGGTGATTTTCGACGAAGCCCATCAAATCAACGAAACCGGCGTGCAGTTTCTCGGCCAGTTTCTCTCGACCAGCCAGGTTCTGGATTTCGCCAGCGACATGCTCTCGACCGGCATCACCCTGGCGCGTGGACTTTCCAACTGGCAGGAAGTGGCGTCCGGGGTTGAGCGGGCCGCAAGGGATCTGCGCCTGGTGGCAGGTCAACAATTTCCCGGCACAAAAATCCGCTGGACGATGGCGTCGCCCGACGGTATCCATGAAGACGCTTGGGTGGCTGCTTTGGCCGCGCTGACAACTGCGCTCGATGCAGCGCTGGCCGCGCTGGAGCCGGTGGCCGAAGTTGCGCCCGATTTCCTGCGGCTGGCCGAGCGCATCAAGCTGCTGGGGAGCCGGATCGAGCTGTTTTCCAGGCCCTGCGAAGCCGGTTCTGTGCGTTGGCTGGAGGCCGGCTCGCAGTTGCGCCTGGTTGAATCGCCCCTGGACATTGCCGCTGTGGTCAAAGCCCGCTTGCTGCCGCCAGGTGCGCCAGAGGAGGGCTCCAAGGCATGGATATTCACGTCGGCAACTCTGGGTGACGACGCCAAACTGATGTGGTTCACCGAACCCTGCGGTTTGATGGATGCAGAAATCCTCAAGGTTGAAAGCCCGTTTGACTACCCGTCGCAGGCAGCCGTGTTCGTGCCCAGAGACTTTCCCAAGCCGGCGGATGCAGCCCACAGCGCCAAAGTGGCTGAACTGGTTGCGCAGGCCGTCACGGCCATTGCCGGCCGAACGCTGGTGTTGACAACCACCTTGCGGGCCTTGCGCGCCATCACGGAAATCCTGCAGGCGCATTTCAGGGATTCAGGTGAAATCGAGGTGTTGGCGCAAGGGCAGCGGCCCAAACGCGAGTTGGTGGAACGATTCAGGCAAGGCAATTCGCACGGCCAGCGTGGCTGTGTGCTGGTGGCGTCGGCGTCATTCTGGGAGGGGTTCGATGTACCTGGCGACGCGCTGCAGCTGGTGGTTATCGACAAGCTGCCGTTTCCACCGCCCAACGACCCCTTGGTTGAGGCCCGTTCCAGCCGCTTGGAACTGGCCGGGCGAAGTGCCTTTCGGGACTATTTCCTGCCCGAGGCGGCGGTGGCGTTGAAACAAGGCGCCGGACGGTTGATCCGGCGCGAATCCGACCGGGGCGTATTGGTCATTTGTGACAACCGCATGGCCACAATGTCTTACGGGCGGCGCCTGTTCGCGGCGTTACCGCCGATGAAATCCCTGGCTACCGAGGGCGAATTCCTCGAAGCGCTCGGTCAGATGGCAGAGCGGGATCTCACCACAACTTCCACCACGGCTCCGTTGATGTTTTAGTGCCTTTGGTGAGGTATTCGCTTTGCGGGTAGGATTTTTCCAGGACCCGTTTGGCATCGTCCCGCAGGTCACTCATGCCCAGGGCGTCATATGACTTGTAGACCAGGAACAAAGCCTCTTCCAGAGCCGGCACGGCCCGGTATTCCGTCAGGGCGACCTGCGCGCGGTTGACCGCCGCCAGGTATGCGCCGCGGTTGTAGTAATAACGCGCCACGTGCACCTCGTACTGGGCCAATGAGTTCACGATGTACACCATGCGCAGGCGCGCGTCGGGCGTGTAACGCGAATCCGGAAACCGGGTGGTCAACTCCTTGAAGGCCTCAAAGGACTCCTTGGAGGCCTTCTGGTCCCGCTCGGCCAGGTCCTGGCGCGTCAGGAAAGAAAGCAAACCCAGGTCGTCGTTGAAGTTGATGATGCCCTTCAGGTACAGGGCATAGTCGAGCGCCGGACTTGCCGGGTGCAATTTCATGAAGCGCTCCAGCGCCGCCAGGGCCTCGGCAGGTTCATTGGAGCGGTAACGCGCGTAGGCCTTGTCCAGCTGCGCCTGCTGTGCCAGAGGCGTTCCGGCGGCGCGGCCCTCGAGTTTTTCAAGCAAGTTGACCGCTTTGTCATAGGCACCAGCGTTCATTTCGTCCTTGGCCTCGGCGTACAGGCGGTTCGGGCTCATGCCCGCCGTTTTGTCTACATCAACCGAAGAACAGCCCACCACTGCGGCGAGCGCCACTGGTGCGAGGGCAAGCGCTTTGAACCGGCCACCTTTCAACCGGGCACGAAACCTGGCACAAAAAACCGATAATTTGGCATGGCGCATTGCAAACAACTTTCTAGTAGAGACGCGGTTTGATTATATCGGGCGACCCATCGCCGGCGGGCCTCGACGATGGCGCTGAACTGGAGGAAGCGGCCGAGCGGCGCCTGTTTGAAATTGCCGCCGCACAGCACGGGCAACGCCTGGACTTGGCCCTGACCGTGCTGGTACCCGAATTTTCCCGCAACTACCTGCAGCAGCTGATAGAAGCTGGCTTCGTTGAGTTGGCCGGCAAAACCGCCACCAAGCCCGCGGCTCGGGTGAAGGCCGGCATGCACGGGCGCATTGAACTGCGGCCTACGCCGCAAAGCCAGGCATTTCGCCCTGAGCCGATAGCGCTTTCGGTCGTTTTTGAAGACGAACACCTGCTGGTGATCAACAAGCCAGCGGGTCTGGTGGTTCACCCGGCGCCGGGCAACTGGAGCGGCACGCTGCTCAATGGACTTCTGGCGCACGATGCCGCTGCGGGCCAGTTGCCGCGGGCCGGAATAGTCCACCGCCTGGACAAAAACACCAGCGGCCTGATGGTGGTGGCGCGAAGCCGAAGCGTGATGGATGCACTCGTGCGGATGATTGCCGCGCGTGAGGTCAAGCGCCAGTACCTGGCCGTGACCGACCGGCCCTGGCCCGGCGCGAGGGTTCGCGAGGTTGAGGCGCCGATTGGGCGCGATCCGCGCAACCGGCTGCGCATGGCGGTGGTTGACCTGCACCAGCATCCGGGCAAACCGGCCCACACCAGTTTTGAATTGCTGGAAGCGGCGGCATCGGGCGGCCTCGTCAAATGCACCCTGCACACCGGGCGCACCCACCAGATCCGCGTGCACATGGCGTCCATCGCTTGCCCGCTGATCGACGACGAGCTGTACGGCGGCAGCCGCATGGCGCAGCCCGGGCGGCAAGCCCTGCACGCCAGCCGGTTGGCTTTTGTCCACCCGGTAACCCGGCAAGCTTTGGCCTTTCACGCCCCTTTGCCGGCCGACTTGAGCCAAATGGTGGCCCAACTGGGCCTGCGATACAATGAAAGCTGACGGTTTAAGGCCCGTGCCTGCCCTGATTTGAAGCACGATGCAGCTGGTCCGCGCCCGGGTGCACGCCCTGAATGGCTGCTTTTGCGCCACAGTGCGCAAGCGCTGCGGGCTCCCCGGTGCCCGGGGCCCTGACGCCCCAGAACCCTGAGAACCCCGAGAAAACTTGTTTTGCCCTGCTTTCGCGCCGTGAATTTCACCCATTCGGCGCTTCCTTTGGAAAACCCGTTGCCATGAATTCGGTGGAAGCCAAACGCATACTTGAAACCGCACTGATCTGCGCGCAGCAGCCCCTGCCCGTCAAGGACATGCGCGCGTTATTTGACGACCAGGTGGGCGTCGACTCGATCAAAGCCCTGTTGCACGATCTGCAGCTCGACTGGACGCAGCGTGGCGTTGAACTGGTCAACGTGGCCAACGGCTGGCGGTTTCAAAGCCGCCCCGAAATGCGCCATTACCTGGACCGCCTGCACCCCGAGAAGCCGCCGCGCTACACCCGCGCCACACTCGAAACGCTGGCCATCATTGCCTACCGCCAGCCGGCCACGCGCGCCGACATGGAAGACATCCGTGGCGTGACCATCAACTCGCTGCTGCTCAAGCAACTCGAAGACCGTGGCTGGATCGAAGTCATCGGCCACCGCGAAACCGTGGGCCGCCCGGCGCTTTTTGCCACCACGCGCCAGTTTCTGGACGACCTGGGCCTGGAGTCACTTGACCAATTGCCCGCGCTGGACAACCCGTCCGGCGCTGCCGACGCCTTGCTGGGCCTGGCCGCCGCTGAAGACGCCGGCCAGTCCAGCCTGGACATGCGCCTTGAATTCCAAACCGACACGCCGGCCGATCTGCCCGGCAACCTGGCACCCGGCGCACCGGCCGAACCCCCGGCGCCCGACGATGCCAACACCCTCATCACAGAATCCGCGACATGACCTCTGATCCTCAATCCGCGCCCGAGCCTGTACCCGTGACCGATGCGGACCAGGCGGCTGCCGCGCCGGAAACCATGCTGGAAAACGCGCCGGGAACAGCGCTGGGTAAAGCGCCTGAAATCGCTCCGGACGACGCCAGCCGATTTGCGGAAGTGGTCTCCGGAGAATTCGACTCCGAGCAGGAAACCGAAGACCCCGCTGCCGGCAAACGCGTGTTGTTGCCTCAGGCTGATTCGCCCAAGCTGCACAAAGTGCTGGCGCAGTCGGGCATGGGGTCGCGCCTGGAGATGGAGCAGCTCATCCTGGAAGGCCGCATCACGGTCAACAATGAGCCCGCCCACATCGGCCAGCGCATCCAGTTTGGCGACCACGTGAAGGTCAACGGCAAACCGATCCGCTTTCGCATCGACCCGCCGGCGGTCCGCGTGATCGCTTACCACAAGCCGGTGGGCGAGGTCGTGACGCATGACGATCCGCAAAACCGCCCCACGGTGTTTCGGCGTTTGCCCAAACTGCATCAGGGCAAATGGCAATCGGTGGGGCGGCTGGACCTCAACACCGAGGGCCTGCTCTTGTTCACCAGTTCGGGCGGCCTGGCCAACAATCTCATGCACCCGCGTTTCGGCCTGGAGCGCGAATATGCGGTTCGGGTGCTCGGTAGCCTGAGCCGAGAAGAAAAACAGAAGCTGCTGGACGGCGTCACGCTCGATGATGGCGTGGCCCGTTTCGGTTCGATTGAAGATGGTGGCGGCGAAGGCTCCAACTGCTGGTACCGCGTGACGATTTCCGAAGGCCGCAACCGCGAAGTGCGCCGCATGATCGAAGCCGTGGGGCACGCCGTGAGCCGCCTTATCCGCATCCGCTATGGCGCCATGGTGTTGCCGCGCGGCCTCAAGCGTGGCGCCTGGATGGAACTCGATGAGGGCGACATCCGCCTGCTTGGCCAAGCTGCCGGCGACGGCAGTGCCAGGCGCGGGCCACCACGGGCTCCACACGGCGGCGCCGGGCGCACCACCACCGAAGACGACGACGACCTGGTCGATGACGACGACGACAACCGCGGCAACACGGTGGGCTACAACGGCGCAAGCCACACCAGCCATTCAGGCCAGTCCAACAGCGGCAATGGCGCCAACAACCCGAACGGGCGGCGCAACCGCAAGCGCGGCGCGCGTCCGGCCGGCGGCCCGGGCCAACGCGGCGTTAATCCGGCGCGGCCGGAGCAAGGCGTTTCCGTGTCCGGTTCTGGTTATGCGGCCGGTCCACGCCGGCCGCCAGGCCAGGGCGGCAACCGCAACCGGCCGGAGCGGCCACCCCAAGCCGGGCGCGGCGGCCCCATCGATCGCGGCGAACGGGGTGACCCGGCCGATCGCGCCGACCGGCAGGCGGCTGCCAGCCAGCCCGATCCCATGAAAACCTCGCTGGGCTACATCGGCGCAGACAGCTTCACCCGGCAACGCCAGGGCCAGGGGCAAGGTCAACGCCGCAGCGGCGGTGGGCAACGCGGGCAGGGCGGTCCGCGCGGTGGTATGGGGCAGGGCGGTCAAGGTGGTCAAGGTGGTCGGAGTGGGAGCGGTGGCGGCGGCGGCGGCGGTGGCGGACGGGGCGGTCGCGGCCGTTGAGCGATTGGCGGTCGGCGTTGCGGCCAGTCGCCGGCACGTGTTCATACATACCCATATTGGGGTTGATTGGACCAATTTGCGGCTCTGAATGCAAAATTCAGATAAAAATCGGCAATCAAGTCACATATTAATTGAATAGTTTGCTATATAAATAATAGCATATAAAAGTCTGGATCGAAGTCCCACCAGGCGCGATCCAGTGTGCGTTGTCAGTCACCCCTCATTCGCAGCGACTCGCCTCAGCCGGGTTAAAATAAGCGGCTTTGCCCATCGGGCATGTCACCTCAAAACCAATCGTCAGGAAGTTTCACATGGCCATCGAACGCACCCTTTCCATCATCAAGCCCGACGCCGTTGCAAAAAACGTCATCGGCCAGATCTACGCCCGTTTTGAAGGCGCTGGCCTGAAGGTTGTGGCGGCCCGCATGGTGCATCTGTCGCGCGGCGACGCTGAAGCCTTTTACGCGGTGCACAAGGCCCGCCCGTTTTTCAAGGACCTGGTCGACTTCATGATTTCCGGCCCGGTCATGATCCAGGCGCTCGAAGGCGAAGGCGCCATCCTGAAAAACCGCGACCTGATGGGCGCAACCGATCCCAAGAAAGCCGCTGCCGGCACCATCCGCGCCGATTTCGCCGACAGCATTGACGCCAACGCCGTGCACGGCTCTGACGCCGCCGAAACCGCTGCGGTTGAAATCGCCTTTTTCTTCCCCGGCATGAACGTGTATTCGCGTTGATGCACCCGGCTTGACGCCTGAAACCCCTCGCCATGACGGCCAACCTGCTTGAGTTTGACCACAGCGGGTTGGCTGCGTTCTGCGAGGGCCTGGGCGAAAAAGCCTTCCGCGCCAAACAGCTTTTTCGCTGGATCCATCAAAACGGCGAAACCGATTTCGACCGCATGACCGATCTGGCGAAATCCTTTCGTCAGAAGCTCAAAGTCAGTGCGCGCATAGAGGCGCTGCCGGTCAACACGCAGCAGGAGTCTGCTGACGGCACCATCAAGTGGCTGTTTGACGTGGGTGGTGGCGACGCGATTGAGGCCGTGTTCATTCCGGAAGACGACCGCGGCACCTTGTGTATCTCCTCGCAAGCCGGTTGCGCCGTGGGCTGCCGCTTTTGCTCCACGGGCCACCAGGGGTTCAGCCGCAACCTCACCACGGGCGAAATCGTCGCGCAGTTGTGGTTTGCCGAGCATTACCTGCGCCGCCATGTGCAGAATAAACCGGGGTCCAAACCGGGGCAGGGCGAGCGCGTCATCTCCAATGTGGTGATGATGGGCATGGGGGAGCCGCTTCAAAACTATTCGGCACTGGTGCCGGCCTTGCGCGTGATGCTCGACGACCATGGTTACGGGCTCTCACGCCGGCGCGTGACGGTGTCAACCTCGGGCGTGGTGCCGATGATCGACCGTCTGGCGCAGGATTGTCCGGTCGCGTTGGCCGTTTCATTGCACGCGCCCAACGACACCCTGCGCAGCGACCTCGTGCCGCTGAACAAAAAATACCCGATCAGCGAACTGCTGGACGCCTGCAACCGCTACCTGGCGCATGCGCCGCGCGACTTCATCACGTTTGAATACTGCATGCTCGACGGCGTCAACGACCGCCCGCAACATGCGCAGGAACTGGTCGAGCTCTTCAAACGCCACGCCACCGGCGGTGTGTGGGGCAAGGTCAACCTGATTCCGTTCAACCCGTTTCCTGCCTCGGGCCTGCTGCGCTCTAAGGCGGCAGCCGTCACTGAATTTGCAAAAATTCTCTCGGGCGCGGGTATCGTGACAACCATCCGCAAAACCCGCGGCGACGACATTGACGCAGCCTGCGGCCAGCTGGCCGGCGACGTCAACGACCGCACCCGGGTCGAGCAGCGCATGGCGCGCCATCGTGCCACGGCCCAGCCGATCACCTTTGTTGCCAGGCTTGAACAGGAGCATTGAATACATGACCACCAGGGATACCAGCGGATGGGCTGCGCGCCTTTTCCTCTGCGGCGCAGGTTTGGCCGTGTTGTTCAGCGCCGCCCAGCTCACTGGTTGTGCCACCAACGCGGACGGCAGTTCGGCCAGTCCCAGGGCCGACATCGTCACCGACTCGGACGAGCCCGAAACGCGCAAGCGTGCACGCCTGCGCCTGGAGCTGGCGGTGGGCTATTTTGAGCAGGGGCAAACCACGGTCGCGCTGGACGAATTGAAACAGGCCCTCACGGCCGACCCGAATTTTGCCGACGCCCACAACCTGCGCGGCCTGGTTTACATGCGGCTTAACGAGCCCCAGTTGGCCGAAGAGAGTTTCAAGCGTGCTTTGGCGCTTTCGCCGCGCGATGCCAACGTGATGCACAACTATGGCTGGCTCTTGTGCCAGCAAGGGCGTTACCCGCAATCGCAGGCGGTGCTGGCGCAGGCGATTGCCGTTCCGCTGTATGCCGGCCGCGCAAAATCCTGGATGGCGCAGGGCCTGTGCCAGGTGCGCGCCGGTATGCTGCCGGAAGGCGAATTGAGCCTTCAACGCGCGTACGAGCTCGAGCCCGGCAACCCCATCACCGGCTACAACCTGGCTGACCTGCTCTACAAACGCGGCGAGTTCGCGCGCTCGCAGTTTTACATCCGGCGCATCAACAACAGCGAGCTGGCCAACGCCGAAACACTCTGGCTGGGCATCAAGATTGAACGCCGCATGGAAAACCGCGACGCCATGCAGCAACTCGGCGCCCAATTGAAAAAGCGCTTTGCCCAAGCGAAGGAAACCCTTTCCTATGAACGCAGTGCCTTCGATGAATGAGCCCAGTGAAGCCTTTGCAGGCCCTTCGGCCGGTGCCTTGCTGCGCCAGGCGCGGGAAGCTGCGGGTTTGCACATTGGCGCCCTGGCGGTTTCCCTCAAGGTGCCCGTCAAAAAGATTGAAGCCCTGGAGGCTGACCGGGTGGACCTGCTGCCCGACACCGTTTTTGCCCGCGCCCTGGCCGCCAGCATTTGCCGCACCCTGAAGGTCGACGCCGACCAGGTGCTTGCCCGCTTGCCGCAGGGCCAGATGCCCCGGCTGAAGACCGACGAAAGCAGCCTCAATACCGCGTACCAGGGCCCCAATTTTGCGGCGCAGAGCACCCTTGCGCAACGCCTCTCCAAGCCATTCGTGGTGATCGGCATGATGCTGGTTGCTGCCGCCGCATTTTTACTTGTGGTGCCGCTCAACAATGATGCAGTGAAGAACGAAACGGTTGTCGACAAAGCTGCACACACGCCAGCTTCGCCGGTGGTCACCGCCTCCTTACATCCCGCACCCAACGCACCCGCCGCCCCTGCCGCCGCTGAAAATTCGGTTGTACCGGCACCCGGCATCGAGAAAGCGCCTGAAAAAGCCGAGGCGGTGGCGGCTGGGCCGGCACCGGCCGACGCCAAGGCGCCCGGATCAGGGCCGGAAACCGGCGCCTTGCGCGCCGACGGCATTGTGGTGTTTTCAGCCAAAGGCAGCGCCTGGATCGAAGTCACCGATGCGGCCGGCGTGGTTCAACTGCGCAAGACCTTGTCGTCCGGTGAAACCGCCGGCGCGTCCGGGCCATCGCCGCTCAAGGTGGTGGTGGGGCGGGTCGATTCCGTGTCGCTCAAAGTGCGCGGCAAAGACTTTGACCTGGCCGCAGTCACGCGCGACAACGTGGCCCGCTTTGAGGTGAAATAGTGGGTATGAACGACATGGCTCAAATGCCCATCGCCTCGGCGTTTCCCAAACCGCGCCATTCTCGCCAGGCGCAGGTGGCCTGGGGCGAACGGGTCGTCACGGTCGGTGGCGAAGCGCCGGTGCGGGTGCAGTCGATGACCAACACCGACACGGCAGACGCCATCGGCACCGCCATTCAGGTCAAGGAGCTGGCCATTGCCGGCTCTGAGATGGTGCGCATCACCGTCAACACACCCGAAGCGGCTGCTGCCGTGCCACACGTGCGTGAGCAACTGGACCGCATGGGCATCGACGTGCCCCTGATTGGCGACTTTCACTACAACGGCCACCGCCTCCTGACGGATTTCCCCGAGTGCGCCAAAGCCCTGTCGAAGTACCGCATCAACCCTGGCAACGTCGGCAAGGGCGACAAACACGATCGCCAGTTTGGCCAGATGATCGAAGCCGCCATGCGCTGGAACAAGCCAGTGCGCATCGGCGTCAACTGGGGCAGCCTTGACCAGGAGTTGCTGGCCCGCTTGATGGACGAAAACGCCACACGTGCCCAACCCTGGGACGCCAAGCCGGTGATGTACGAAGCCTTGATCACATCGGCCATTGCGTCGGCGCGGCTCGCTGAATCCATGGGCATGCGCGGCGACCAGATTATCCTGTCGTGCAAGGTCAGCGGCGTTCAGGACCTGATCGCTGTCTACCGCGAATTGGCACGGCGCTGCGACTACGCGCTGCACCTGGGCTTGACCGAAGCCGGCATGGGTTCCAAGGGCACCGTCGCGTCGTCCACCGCCCTGTCAATCCTGCTTCAAGAGGGCATTGGCGACACGATTCGCGTCTCGCTTACGCCCGCCCCGGGTGAAGCCCGCACGCAGGAGGTTGTGATTGCATCGGAGATTTTGCAGTCGTTGGGGTTGCGCACCTTTGTGCCGAGTGTCACCGCCTGCCCGGGTTGTGGCCGCACCACCAGCACCACTTTCCAGGAGTTGACCAAACAGATTGACGATTTCCTGCGGGCGCAAATGCCGGTATGGCGTGAAAAATACCCCGGCGTAGAACACCTCAAGGTGGCTGTCATGGGCTGCATCGTCAACGGGCCCGGCGAAAGCAAACACGCCGACATCGGCATCAGCCTGCCGGGCACTGGCGAAGCGCCGGCTGCGCCGGTATTCATCGACGGCGAAAAACGCATGACCTTGCGCGGAGCCGGCATTGCCGTCGAATTCCAGCAGGTCGTAGAAGGCTACATTGAAAAGCGTTTCGGCCACGCCCAAGCACACGCGGAAGCCGCCTGACCTTTCCCGTCGAACAGAGCCTGCCGAACACAGCCTGCCGAAAAGGCAGAAAAAACAACGTCCATGAACGCTGGAACCAAATCCGAAAAAATCACTGCCGTCAAGGGCATGAACGACATCCTGCCGCCCGATTCCCGGCGCTGGGAATGGCTCGAAGGGAAGGTGCGAGACCTGATGGCGCGTTTTGCATACAGGAACATCCGCACGCCCATCGTTGAGCCAACACCCCTCTTTGTGCGCGGATTGGGCGAAGTAACCGACATCGTCGAAAAGGAGATGTACTCTTTCGACGACCGTCTCAACGGCGAGGCGTTGACCTTGCGGCCGGAAAACACAGCGGGCGTGGTGCGCGCCGTGATCGAGCATTCGCTCCTGTACGACGGCGGCAAGCGCCTCTACTACATGGGGCCCATGTTCCGCCACGAGCGCCCGCAACGCGGTCGCTACCGCCAGTTTCACCAGATCGGCGCTGAGGCCCTGGGCTTTTCAGGCGCTGAAGTGGATGCCGAGCTGGTCCTGCTGGCCGATGCCTTGTGGAAGGAACTGGGTTTTCAGGACGTGCGGCTGGAGATCAACAGCCTGGGCCAACCCGGGGAACGGCGCCAACACCGGACTGCCCTCATCGCCCATTACGAGCAGCACCAGGACCAGCTTGACGAAGACGGCCGGCGCCGTTTGCACAGCAACCCCTTGCGCATCCTCGATTCAAAAAACCCGGCGATGCGACCGGTGAATGAGTCTGCGCCCAAACTGCTGGATTTTCTGGGCGCTGAGTCATTGGCGCATTTCGCCGCGTTCAAGGCAATCCTCGAGGCCAATGGCATTGCCTACAGTGTCAACCCGCGCCTGGTGCGGGGCATGGACTACTACAACCTGACGGTGTTTGAATTCATCACGACCAGCCTTGGCGCCCAAGGCACGATTTGCGCGGGTGGCCGTTACGACGACCTGATGGCGCAAATCGGCGGCAAACCCGCGCCGGCCGTGGGCTGGGCGATGGGCGTCGAACGTGTGCTGGAACTCATCAAGGAGCAGGGCGTGGCGGTGCCGGCTGCGTCACTCGACGCCTACGCCGTGGTGCCCGATGTGGCCGCGCTGCCCCAGGCCATGCGGGCCCTGCAACAACTGCGGGCGCAGGGTGTGAGCGTGCAAATGCATGCAGGCACGGCCGAAGGCATGGGCAGCATGAAATCTCAATTCAAGCGTGCAGACGCCAGTGGCGCCCGTTTCGCGCTGGTTTTCGGCGCCGACGAGCTGGCGCAGGGCCAGGTGACGGTGAAGTCGCTGCGGGACGCTGGAGCCGACGGCCCTGGCGGACCCGGCGTTGCCAGCAGTGGCGCGCAGGTGAAGCAGCCGCTGGGCGACGTCGCCGCCTGGGCCGGCACCCTACAATCAAAGGCTTAACCCACATCACCCATGGCAAACCAACTCGACCTCGAAGAACAGGAACAGCTCGACCAGCTGAAAGCCTTCTGGAAACAATACGGCAATCTCATCACCTGGGCCGTGATCGTGGTCCTGGCTGCTTTTGCCGGCTGGAACCTCTACCAGCGCTGGCAAACCAGCCAGGCAACACAAGCTTCTGCCTTGTACGACGAACTTGACCGCGTGGTCAAAGGTGGCGACACGGCCAAAATTGACCGCGTGTTCGCCGATTTGAAGGAAAAGTTCCCTTCCACCACCTATGCCTACCAGGGTGCGCTGTTGGCTGCCAAAGCCTATTTTGAGGCCGGCAAAGCGGCTGAGTCCAAAACCGCACTGCAGTGGGTTGCCGACAAGTCTTCCGATGAAGGCATTCAGGCCATCGCAAGACTGCGGCTGGCATCGGTTTTGCTGAACGACAAGGCCTATGACCAAGCCCTGACATTGCTCTCAGCCAAGTTTCCGCCGGAGTTCGCAGCCCTCGCAGCCGACCGCAAGGGCGACACCTTTTCCCTGCAGGGCAAAAAGGCAGAAGCCCGGGCCGAATACGAGAAGGCCTACAAGGCATTTGACGAACGCACGGAATACAAACGCCTGGTTGAAGTCAAGCTCAATGCTTTGGGTGTCAATCCCAAGCCGGATGCACCGGCCACGCCTGCGGAAGCCAAGCAGTGATGCGCGGCATGACGATGGCACACCAGCTTCCCGGCTTCAAGGCGGTTTTTGGGGTCGCGGGTCTGGTACTGGCACTGCTCCTCTCGGGCTGTGGCAGCGCCACGCAAGCGCCCAAACCGGCAGACCTCGGGCCCAACGCCGCCTTGATTGGCGTGCGCCTGGCTTGGTCCGCCAAAGTGGGGGAAGTGAAGTTCCCGCTGGTGGTCAAAGCTAATGGCAACAACATCGCCGTGGCCAGTTCCGACGGCGTGGTCGCCACGCTGGATGCGCGCACCGGGGCAGACCTGTGGCGCACACCGCTGGGCGGCGCCCTGTCGGCTGCGGCTGGCAGCGATGGCCGCTACACCTCGGTGGTGAATCAGGCCAATGAGCTGGTCACACTGGACGCTGGCCGTGAAATCTGGCGCCAGAAACTTCCCGCACTCACCTTTACCGCACCCCTGGTTGCCGGTGCCCGCGTGTTTGTGTTGGGTGCAGACCGCTCGGTAGCGGCCTTTGACGCCGCCTCGGGCCGCAAGTTGTGGACACAGGCGCGCCCCGGTGAAGCGCTGGTGTTGCGCCAGGTTGGCGTGTTGCTGGCTGTTGGCGATACGCTGGTGGTGGGCCTTTCAGGCCGTCTGGTCGGCATGAACCCGCAAAATGGCAGCAGCCGCTGGGAAGTGCCCATCGCCGTGCCGCGCGGCACCAATGACGTCGAGCGGCTGGTTGACATCGTCTCCCAGGTCAGCCGGGTGGGCGACAGCGTTTGCGCCAGGGCCTATCAGGCGATGGTGGGCTGCGTCAACGCCGAGCGCGGCATGCTGGTGTGGAACAAACCCGCTGCGGGCGCGCAGGGCCTGCACGGTGATGATGAAATGGTTTACGGCACTGAAAGCGATGGCAAAGTCATCGCCTGGCGCCGCCTGGACGGCGAACGCGCCTGGGTATCAGAGCGCCTCAAATACCGCAATTTGACGGCACCCCTGGTGGTTGGCCGTTCCGTCGCCATTGGCGACAGCAGCGGCACGGTGCACTTGCTCTCGCGCACCGACGGCTCACCCTTGAACCGGCTCACCACAGACGGCACCGAGATTGCAGCGGCACCGGTTCTGGTGGGTGACACCCTGGTGGTGGTCACGCGCAGCGGCGGCGTCTTCGGCTTCCGGCCGGAATAAGAGCGGGTTCTCAAACACTTCCCATGAAACCCGTCCTGGCCCTGGTCGGCCGCCCGAACGTCGGCAAATCCACCCTGTTCAACCGTCTGACCAAGTCGCGTGACGCCATCGTCGCCGATTTCGCCGGCTTGACCCGCGACCGCCACTACGGCAACGCCAAACAGGGCAAACACGAGTTCATCGTCGTCGATACCGGCGGTTTTGAGCCCGATGCCGTGGGCGGCATCTACAAGGAAATGGCCAAACAAACGCGCCAGGCAGTCGCCGAGGCGGACGTGGTGATCTTCGTTGTGGACGGCCGTGAAGGCGTTTCGGCGCAAGACCACGACATTGCCAACTACCTGCGTCGCCTGGGCAAACCCTGTGTGCTGGTGGCCAACAAATCCGAGGGCATGAAAGACGGCACCCGGCTGGCAGAGTTTTATGAGTTGGGGCTGGGCGACGTACACGGCATCTCGGCCGCCCACGGGCAGGGCATACGCGACCTGGTTGATCTGGCCCTGGCGCCGATGCATCTGGCCGACGAAGAAGAAGCCGCTGCCGAGGATGCCGACGTCATCAAACTCGCCGTCGCGGGCCGCCCCAACGTCGGCAAATCCACGCTCATCAACACCTGGCTTGGCGAAGAGCGCCTGGTGGCCTTTGACCAGCCCGGCACCACCCGCGACGCCATTTCAGTGCCGTTTGAGCGCGAAGGCCAGAAGTTCGAGCTGATTGACACCGCCGGTTTGCGCCGCAAAGGCAAGGTTTTCGAGGCGATTGAAAAATTCTCGGTGGTCAAAACCCTCCAGGCCATTGAATCGGCCAGCGTGGTTCTGCTGCTGATCGACGCCACCCAAGGCGTGACCGACCAGGACGCCCACATCGCCGGGTACGTCCTGGAGAGCGGCCGCGCCGTGGTAGTTGCCGTCAACAAGTGGGACGCGGTCGACGAGTACCAGCGCGAGTTGTGCAAACGCTCGATTGAAACCCGCTTGCCCTTTTTGAAGTTTGCCGCCTTGCACCTGATCTCGGCCCAAAAACGCCAGGGCTTGGGGCCGCTGTGGGCCTCGATCAGCCAGGCTTACCGGGCCGCCAACCGCAAGATGTCGACGCCCGTTTTGACGCGCCTGCTGCTCGAGGCGGTCCAATTCCAGAGCCCCAAACGCTCCGGCATGTACCGCCCCAAGCTGCGTTACGCGCACCAGGGCGGCATGAATCCACCCATCATCGTGGTGCACGGCAATTCGCTTGAGCACGTCACAGACGCTTACAAACGGTTCCTGGAAGGACGCTTTCGCAAGGAGTTTGACCTCACTGGCACACCCCTGCGCATCCAGATGAAGTCCGGCAAAAACCCGTTTGCCGACAACGACGATTGAATGCGCAGCCCGCGCGTTTGAACTTCCCGCCAAACACCCTGCCTTTTCACCGGGAATAGACAGGGCCACCAGCGGTGGCACCGAATCGCTGTGGTATCGTCCAATTCCTTTCAACCACTCTTTGAACACGGAGAATATCGTGAACAATAACAAAGGCCAGTTGCTGCAAGACCCGTTTTTGAACGCCTTGCGCCGCGAGCACATCCCGGTCTCCATCTACCTCGTGAACGGCATCAAGTTGCAGGGGCAAATTGAATCGTTTGACCAGTACGTCGTGTTGCTTCGCAACACGGTGACACAAATGGTCTACAAACATGCCATTTCCACCATCGTTCCGGGCCGCGCCGTGAACCTCACCCCCACTGAGGCCGGCGAGCCACCCGCAGCTTGATAGCGCCCACCATTCTGGTGGGTGTTGATTTAGGCCTGCCCAATTTTGACGGTGAGCTCGAAGAGCTGGGGCTACTGGCGCAAACGGCCGGGTTGAACCCGGTGGCGCGTGTGACGTGCAAACGCCGCGCGCCTGATGCCGCACTTTTCATTGGCAGCGGCAAAGCCGACGAGATCAAACTGCTGGCGACCCAGCATGGCGCCACCGAAATCCTGTTTGACCAGTCCCTGAGCCCGGCCCAGCAGCGCAACCTGGAGCGGCACATGGAGTTGCCCGTGAACGACCGCACCCTGCTGATCCTGGAGATCTTCGGCCAGCGCGCCCGCAGCCACGAAGGCAAGTTGCAGGTGGAACTGGCGCGCCTGCAATACCTCAGCACGCGCCTGGTGCGCCGCTGGTCGCACCTGGAGCGCCAAAGCGGTGGCATCGGCATGCGCGGCGGCCCCGGTGAAACGCAGATTGAGCTGGACCGCCGCATGATCGGCGAGAGCAACAAGCGCACCAAGGAGCGCCTGGTCAAGGTCAAAAAACAGCGCCAGACCCAGCGCCGCCAGCGCGAGCGGCGCGACGCCTTCAACATCTCCCTGGTGGGCTACACCAACGCCGGCAAATCCACGCTTTTCAACGCCCTGGTGAAAGCCAAGGCTTATGCGGCCGACCAGCTCTTCGCCACGCTCGACACCACCACGCGCCAGCTCTACCTGGGCGAAGCCGGGCGGTCGGTGTCGCTGTCTGACACCGTCGGGTTCATCCGCGATTTGCCCCACGGTCTGATCGCCGCCTTTGAGGCCACCCTGCAGGAAGCGGTGGACGCCGACCTCCTGATGCACGTCATTGACTGCGCCAACCCCCATTTTCAGGAGCAGATTGACCAGGTCCAGCGGGTGCTCAAAGAGATTGGCGCGGCAGACATTCCGCAAATCCTGGTGTTCAACAAGCTCGATGCCCTTGAAAAAGGCAACTTCCCGCTGCACCTTGAGGACATGTTTGAAATCGATGGTGTGCAAACCGCGCGCGTGTTCGTCAGTGCGCGTACCGGGGCGGGCTTGCCGGCCCTGCGCAGCTTGATCGCCGCCAAAATACACGATTTGGGCATGGAGGCGCCACCAGACGCTGAAAATTTTGCCCCCAACACCGACCGTGCCCATTGATTGGGCACAATTGCCATATTCCGAAGTTACTGAAAAGACGCACGCGAGATGACACTCCAACACCGCATCCGGGGCATGTTCAACCTCAATGACCAGAAATGGGGCCGTGGGGACGACAAACCGACGGGTGACAAGCCCTCGGGCGACAACCCGCCGGGCAGCGACCAGCCAGGCCAGCCGCAAAATCCGCCGCCGCCTGACAACAACCGCCGCCCCGCGCGCGGCGCCAACCAGGGCCCGCCGGATCTGGACGAACTCTGGCGTGATTTCAACAAAAAGCTCGGCGGCCTGTTTGGCGGCCTGGGTGGCAACCGGCCGGGCCAACGCCCAAGCGGCCCGCTGGGTGGTGGTGGCGGCGACGGCAACGGCGGCGGTTTCCAGCCCGACATGAAAAGCGCCGGCATTGGCGCGGGCCTGATTGCGGCCGTGGCGGTGTTGATCTGGCTGGGCACTGGCTTCTTCATCGTGCAAGAGGGCCAGCAGGCGGTGATTACGCAGTTTGGCAAATACAAATCGTCGGTCGGCGCCGGTTTCAACTGGCGCCTGCCGTACCCGATCCAGAAACACGAGTTGATCTTCGTCACGCAGATCCGCTCGGTGGACGTGGGGCGCGATACCGTGATCAAAGCCACGGGTCTGCGCGAGTCGGCCATGCTGACGGAAGACGAAAACATTGTCGAGATCAAGTTTGCCGTGCAATACCGGCTGAGCGACGCGCGCGCTTTCCTCTTCGAGAGCAAAAACCCCGGCGAAGCAGTTGTGCAGGCCGCTGAAACGGCCGTTCGCGAGGTCGTGGGGAAAATGAAGATGGACGCAGCCTTGTCGGAGGAGCGTGACCAGATCGCCCCGCGCGTGCGCGAACTGATGCAGAAAATCCTCGACCGCTACAAAGTCGGCATTGAAGTTGTTGGCATCAACTTGCAGCAAGGCGGCGTGCGCCCGCCCGAGCAGGTGCAAACCGCGTTTGACGACGTGCTCAAGGCAGGCCAGGAGCGCGAACGCGCCAAGAACGAGGCGCAAGCCTACGCCAATGACGTGATCCCCCGCGCTGTCGGCTCGGCCTCGCGCCTGAAGGAAGAATCGGAGGCCTACAAGGCCCGCATCGTGGCGCAGGCTTCGGGTGATGCGCAGCGTTTCAAGTCGGTGCTGGCCGAGTACCAGAAGGCGCCGCAGGTCACGCGCGACCGCATGTACCTGGAGACCATGCAGCAGATTTACAGCAGCGTCACCAAGGTTATGGTCGACTCCAAACAGGGCTCCAACATGATGTTTTTGCCGCTCGACAAGGTGCTGCAAATGTCTGGCGCAGAAGCCGGCACAGCTGTTGCCGGCCCGCAGGTGCCTTCTGCACCCGCAGCGCCCGCGCCCTCCATCCCGGATTCCCGCTCGCGCGAATCGTCGCGTTCACGCTGAGCCCAGCAGGATCACAAAATGCCCAAAATCGGATTTATCTTTTCGTCCTTCCTGGTGGTGCTGGCCCTGGCCAGTTCCATGTTGTTCGTGGTCGACCAGCGCCAGTTTGGCGTGGTGTACGCCCTGGGGCAGATCAAGGAAGTCATCACCGAGCCCGGCCTCAATTTCAAATTGCCGCCGCCGTTCCAGAACGTCTCCTACATCGACAAGCGCCTGCTGACCCTCGAGACCAGCGACACCGAGCCGATGCTCACCGCAGAGAAACAGCGCATGGTCATCGACTGGTTCGTGCGCTGGCGCATCTCGGAGCCCAGCGAGTACATCCGCAATGTGGGGCTGGACGAAGCCGCCGGCGCCAACCAGCTCAACCGCGTGGTGCGCAACGCCTTCCAGGAAGAAGTGAATAAAAACACGGTGAAGGAGATGCTCTCCACCAAACGCCAGGCCGTGAGCGACGCGGTGATGAAAGAGGTGACCGAAAAGGTGAAGGGCGCCAAACCCTGGGGCATTGAGATCGTTGACGTGCGCATCACCCGCGCCGACTACGTGGACGCCATCACCGAGTCCGTCTACCGCCGCATGGAAGCCGAGCGCAAACGTGTTGCCAACGAGTTGCGCTCCACCGGCGCCGCCGAAGGCGAGAAAATCCGCGCCGACGCCGACCGCCAGCGCGAGGTCACAGTGGCCAACGCCTACCGCGACGCGCAGAAGATCAAAGGCGAGGGCGATGCACTGGCCGCCAGCACCTACGCCGAAGCCTTTGGCCGCGACGCCAATTTCGCGCAGTTTTACCGCAGCCTTGATGCCTACCGCGGCAGCTTCAACAAGAAGGGCGACGTGATGGTGGTCGACCCTTCGTCCTCCGAGTTCTTCAAAGCCTTCCGTGGCAATGCGGCACCCGCTGCGCCGGCCAAAAAATAAGCCAGCGGCCAAATACAAAGTCCCAAACCTTGCACTGAGATTTGCCGCCCGTGGGTTTTTGGCAAGTTCTGGGCGTTGGCATCGGCCTGGCGCTGGTGATTGAAGGCCTGATGCCATTTGCCTCGCCAGCCAAGTGGCGCCAGGTGTTCCTGCAGATCCAGCAACTGAGCGACGGGCAGATCCGGTTTTTCGGGCTGGTGACGATTGGCGCAGGCCTGCTGATCGTTTTGACGCTGCTGCCTTGACTCAATAATTAACACCCATGTTAATTATTGAGTGTTTTTAAGCGGGTTTTCCAATTTAAAGTAGAAAATCGGCACTCAAGTCACGTGAAATGGTCATTTATTGCTATATAAAATATAGCATTCCAAAATGATGCATTCTTGCAAGTCACGCAAGGTCAAACCGGATCAAGCCGGTTCCACAGGATCAATGGGCGCCGCAACAGCCAATGGCGGCAACCCCAAATACTGCCGCGCCGCGCGTATCCATTGCGCCGCCAGGGTTTCGTCAACCTCGCCGGCGGCCCATTGCGGGTTCTTTTCGCGCAACTTGGCGTACCCTTTGGCCAACACGGCCGCATCGGCGTCCGCCAGGGCGTCAAAACTGCCGAAGCCGGCTTCGATCAACACCATCGCGCCGCCGCCATTGACGCCGCGCAGCGCCATCAGCGCCGCCTGTTGCGCCCACAGCGCCAGGCGTTTGCGCTCAGTTTCCAGCAGCGCTTCGAGGTAGGCCTGCGCGCGGGCGCGGGTGCCCACCTGCAGGAACTCGCCGATTGAAAACAGGCCCGCGCCTTCCATGCGTTTTTGCTGTTCGGCCGTCAGGTCGGGCAGTGCGGCGAGGCTTTGATCGGGCTGGAACAAATTTGGCGTCCACACGCCGGCCAGGTTGTTTTTGGGCACTGGCACCAGGTGCAGCGAGAGTTTTGAGAGCGCCGTGGGGCTGGTGGTGTCGCCGGGCTGCAAGAAGCGGTATTCGATGTTTCCGAGCGGCGAGACCTGCACAAAAACGTCGGCTTCGAGCTTGAATTCCTTCACCGCGAAATTCGACATGGCATTGCGCATGGTCGACATGCGTTGCTGCAGTTCGTCCAGCGACTGTTGCACCGCCGTGGCGAAGTCGTCGGGCGCGGAAGGCCGGTCGCGCAGGGTGGAGAGGTCTTTGCCCAGCTGCAGGTTGCTGCTTTGAAGCCGGCCCACCTCCTTGCGCAATTCATCGATTACCGCCTGCAGGTTTTTGCGCTCGTCACCGCCCAGCGGGGTGCCGTCGGCCGCGCCCACGGGCGTGAACACACCGCGAATGCCGTCAACGGTGACGATGCTGTCGCTGCCCAGGCGCGTGAATTTGTCCAGGCGCGCGGCGTCGAGGTTCAGGTTGGTGAGCAGGGTGGCCATGTCGGTCGGCGGGTGGGGCAGTGGTGTTGCGGGCGATCAAGGCGGCTCGGCTACCGGCCGCAGCCCTGCGGCGTCTTGCGGTGCCAGGGTCAGCTCGAGTTTGATGCCACTGGAGGCGGCATAACCGTAGAGGCTCACCGCCGCCGGATTGAGCAGCCGGCAGTCCAGTTGCACCTCGTTGCTGTTTGTGCTGTTGGCGTTATTCGCACTGGTGGCACTGCGGGCGCGCACCCGCGAAACCGTGGCCGCCATCTCGAGCGTGAGTTTGGCTTCGCGAAAGGTGAACCACAAGGGCGGCAAGACGAGATCGCCCTGCGGCGATTGCACAAATTCGGTGACCCGCGCCAGCGCGTCTTCGTCCAGCACGCGCTGCGCGGCCACCACGCCCTCGACCGCGTGCGCCAACAGCGACGAAAGCGCCGCTTGCTGGCCGCTGGCCAGTTCAACCTCGGTCAGTGTGGCCATGGGTGCGGGCTTGCGTGCCGGTCAGAACGTCAAGGTTGCGCTGTTGGAGACCAGGCCCAGGCGCGCCGAGAGCACCACGTCTTTGGGCGAGGTGTCGGGCGTAGCGCCTATGAAGTCGCGCCGCATCGTGATGGCCACCTGGCCATTGGCATCGGTGGTTTCAGCGCCGGCTGTGGAAAAGGCCCAGGGCGCGCCTTCGGTTTCGATGGAAATCGACTTGCCGGTGATGGGTGTGCCGTCCTGGCGGCGCAACTCCAGCAGTGCCGACATGGTGCGTGCGCTCAACACACCGCCGGCCAGCACGTCGACAATTTCACCCGCGATCACATTCAGGCTCGGCCCGCGCACCACCTGGCGCGGCGCGGGCACGCCGATGTCGCGTTTGGGCTCCAGCAGGGCGCTGGCGCGCACGTGGCCGAAGGAGCGGTCGAAACTCTGGTCGACGTTGCTGGTGCTGCTGCTGGACGAATCCGAAAAAGCCATGCCGCCGACCCCGATGATGCCAAACCCGATGCCGACCCCGCCGGATCGGTCTGACATTGCAAACGACGAACTGCTGCTCTCGTTGCTGACCACCAGTTCACTGGCCGAGAACTGGCCTTGCAAACGCACGGCGCTCCATTCGTAAAAAACCGGGTCGATGAAGTTGATCAGCGGCAACTTGCGGGTGAAGGTTTGCGCCGAATCGATGTTGCCTTCGTCGTCGTAAATGGTTTCCTGCACGGCGATCACATCGACCAGCGTGGTCGCAAGGGCGGATGCCATCGCCGCGCCGGTTTCGTTGAGTTTCAACTGGGTGTCGGCGACGGCCTGGCCGGTGGTTTGCACCATCTTGCCAAAACTCATGCCGGAGCGCAGCAGTTCGTCAGACACATCGGCTGTGCCGGGAAGCGCCAGCGCCGTGCTGCCGGCGCCAATGGGAAGCAGGGGTGCGGTTGCCATGGTGTTTCTCCTTGAATCAGTTTGAAGGGACGGGTTCAGATGACGAGGTCAAAACGTTTGGACAACAAGCCCAGCCGCAGCGTCAGACTGCGTTTGGCGGGGTTGCCAAATCCAAAGGCGATGGGGCGGCGCAGCGTGACTTTGCATTGGCCGTCGGCATTGGTGGTGGTGCCACTGAAGGGCGCGGTGCTGGAGAACGAAGGCAGCAGGCCAGCTGCGTCGAGTTCGATGTTTTTCGCCGGGTTCACGGCGCCGCTGGCCTTGCGCACGCTGATGAGCAGGTCTACCGCGCGTTCCGTCACCACGTTGCCCACCTTGGTTTCGGTGATGGCGCCCTGGCTCACAAACAGTTGCGGGCCGATGGTCACTGTGGCGGGCACCGGGAACTTGGTGGTGCGCCGGGGGGCCAGCGTGGCGTCCAGCCGCACACTGCCATTGGACCACTGCGCTTCGCGATGGCTTTTGGCATCGGAGGCGCGGAAATCGCTGCTGTTGGACATGTGTCCCACACCGATGATGCCCAGGAACAGGCCAAAATTGGACATGCTGGAGCTGTCGCGCGAGACGCTGAACGACATGCCGGTTTCGTCGTCCATGGCACCCACGTTCATGTCCATCGA
This sequence comes from Rhodoferax sp., assembly GCA_031373455.1. Classification (GTDB taxonomy): domain Bacteria; phylum Pseudomonadota; class Gammaproteobacteria; order Burkholderiales; family Burkholderiaceae_C; genus JANYCG01. The sequence goes on along the minus strand of JANMMR010000340.1, from coordinate 1,822 downwards.
GAGCGCAACGTGTTTCCATTCGTGCACGGTTGGTGTCACAAAATTCAGCACCGAGAGTTCGTTGGTGACGAGCTGGGTTTGAGCCACATCGGGCAGGCCGTTGTCGTCCAGTTGCTCAACCACTTCGGTCACGACGGTGATCTTGGTGCTGGAGAGCCGGTTCACGGTGTTGATCACGCCGCGGTCCAGCGCCGCCTGCGAATTGGCCACGCCCAGGCCAATGGAAGAGAGGATGTTGCCGAAATTCGGCGCCAGCGCGTCGAGTTGCCCGGAGGCGTCGGCCGCCAGCGCCAGAAGGCCGCCACCGCTGCCTGCGCCCACAGGCAGGGCAGGCGCACGTGACGCGCGTGTGTGGGCAATGCCGCCGGAGCGGCGTCGGGCGACCGGCGCAGGCGTTTCGATTTCCCGGGTGCTGGTTCGGCTTCGGTTGGATTTGGCCATGGTGTCCTCCAGTTGGTGGTTGATAAGTCAGGGAGAAAACGGTTTGCAATTCGGTTTGAAAAAAGTGCCTCAAGCGGCGGTTTCCACCGCCCAGGCCAGGGCGTAACGCTGCGGGCCGGTCATCACGTTGAAGCCGGCCACCCGCAACGTGCAGGCGCCGGCGGGCAGGGTGGGTAGGTCGACACATTCGACCGGGTTGAGCCGGTCCGGGCCTGGATTGGGTGCTGAAGTGCCCGTGGCCGAACCTTGAGCCAAAAGCGCGTGTGTGGCGTCCAGCAGGCTCAAATCCAGGTCGTTGACAAGCCGCTCGCCGGGCGGGTCGTACCAGCACAACACCGCGCGCACTCGGCTTGGCTTTTTCAGTTTCAACACCACATCGCGGGTTTGCCCGGTGTCAACGCGCTGGCTGGCCGCGTCACGCAGCGTGACTTGCCAGCCGGGCCGCGCTTTGAGCGAGGCGGGCAGGGCCCGGGCCACGTCGAGCTTGCCAAAACCGGCCTCAAACGGGGTGGCCACACCGCCGCTGCGAGCGCGCACGGGTGTGCAAGCCAGCAGCGCCAGCGCCTTGAGTGCTGCGCCGCTGGGCTGCCGCCGCGTGCGCCGCCAGGCTTGGCGGATCAAGGCCAATGCGCCGGTGATGACGGGTGCTGCCATGGAGGTGCCACCGTCGTACATGTAGAGCGGCAGAGGGTCCGCCAGCCCCCAGCCCTTGTAGCCGGTGGCGCGCGAGCGGGTTGAGGGCAGGTTGATGCCGGGGGCGCACAAATCGGGCTTGGTGCGCCCGTCGGCCGTGGGCCCGCAGGAGGACACCGGCGCGATACGGTCGGGCTCGCCCGAGACGGCGTCGTTGCGGTCCAGGTCGGAGCGCCAGCGCAGGCGCGTCGGATCCAAGTTGCCCCAGGTGGCGCGCGAACCCTGGCCTTGCAGCGGGCCTTCGGTGGCACCCACGGCGAGGGTGTTTTTGGCACAGGCCGGCGCGTAGAGCGAGCCGCTGTCGATGCGGCGGTTGCCGTCGCGGTCGGCGCCGTCGTTGCCGGCGGCGCACACGATGACGGCGCGCGGGTCTTCGTTGAGGTAGAGGTCGGTCTCGAAACAATCGTCTGAATAGGCGCCACGCGTCTTGTCGCCCCAGCTGATGTTGTGCAGAGTGGCGCCACGCCGAGCGGCTTCGCGGAAAATTTCCCGCAGGTCCAGCGGCCGCCCGGCGAGGTAGAAGCCGCTGGGCAAGGCGGCGCGCTGGGCCGGGGCCACGTCGACCTGCTGTTCAATGGCCAGGAACACCAGCTCGCTTTGCGGTGCGATGCCGCCCTGCACACCGCGGCTGGCGGCGCCCGAGCCCAGCGCCAGGCCGGCTACGTGGGTGCCGTGGCCGCTGGCACGG
>JANMMR010000317.1:0-4860 GCA_031373455.1 Rhodoferax sp. | reverse complement strand
GCCAGCTTCTTCTGAATCGCGTCCTGGCGCGCCAGCAGCCAGTCCATAGCGGCGTACAGATCGTCCTCGTTGGCATCGCTCACACCGAACTCCTCCGCCAGTGTCGTGGTCTGCCACCAGCGCGAGGTGGCAAGCTTGGTCTGCGGCGCGACGATGCGCGCTGCCACCATCGCGTTCACCAGATCACGCTCGCGGGATGGCTTGCTGCCGATTAACGCGGCAAAGCCCAGTCGCTGCATGCACAATGCGACAGCTTGCACGTGACCGTGAGGTCGCGATGCGATGATCTCGAAAGAATCGCCCGGCGGCTTCAACACGTCGCCGCGTAGAACCGCACGCATCGATTCGATCTGCGCTGCCGATAAATCGGACAGATTGGCGAGGGTGCGCTTGCGCACCTTACCGCCCTCGCGATAGGACTCACGCAGCAGTACGGTGGGCGGAGAGCCGCGGTTCGGCACGCTGTGGATATGCATGCCTACAATCATAACAAAATATATCATAAATATCAACAAATAACATGCCTACATATTAAAACCCGCTATTTCTCCTATCCTGTTGATTTCAGAACAATATCGCGTGAAAACGGGCCGCGCTTGGGGGGAACTTCAGACTAACGATGCCCAGGAACCGCATGTTGGTGCTAGTATAAATTTTGGTACTGGAAACCTGATCAAAGATGGCTCCCGCCCGTGTTTTGCCGGGGCCTGCACAGACACCGATGCCCAATTCCAAAGCACGACAACTCAGTCTCGACGAACGCGTAGACCCGTCGTCCTGTGCGCTGGTCATCGTCGATGTCCAGAACTACTTTTGCCATCCCGAAGGGCGCCATGGGTTGGCCGGCGCCGACCTCGGCATGATGCCGGCGATGGCCGGGAATCTGACCGTGCTGGTCGCCGCCGCCCGCCAGGCGCGCACGTTCATTGTGTGGGTGCGAGCAACCTATGAGGAGCTTGTTCAGGGCGCACCACTCGCGGAGATTCTCGGTCGCGATGGTACGCCGCCCGGCCGTTGCCTTGAGGGGTCCTGGGAAGCCGACTGGTTTGGCGGGCTTGAACCAGACAATGCACCAAACGAAGTAGTGGTGACCAAGCATCGATACAGCGCGTTCTGGGATACCGAAATCGACCTGTATCTGCGCTCCAACGGCATCGAGTCCGTGGTGGTGTGCGGGGTGGTCACCAGCGGGTGTGTCGAGTCTACCGCGCGCGATGCGTTTTTCCTGTGGGCGACCGGTTTTCCCGCAAGGAAGACGCGCAGACGCTGGACAACCACCATGGCAAGGTCGTGCGCATCCACAAAGACGGCAGCGTGCCTAAAGACAACCCGTTTGTGGGCCGGGCCGGCGCCTTGCCCGAGATCTGGAGTTATGGCCACCGCAACCTGCAGGGCGCGGCAATGGCCCCCGACGGCAGCTTGTGGACCCACGAACACGGCCCGCAAGGCGGCGACGAAATCAACACCCCCAAAGCCGGCCTCAACTACGGCTGGCCAGTGATCACCTACGGCGAAAACTATGGCGGCGGCAAGATTGGCGAGGGCATCACCGCCCAGGCCGGGATGCAACAGCCGGTGCACTATTGGGTGCCGTCGATTGCGCCCTCGGGCATGGCCTTTTTGACCAGTGAACGGTATGGCAAAGCCTGGCAGGGCAACCTGTTTGTTGGTTCACTCAAGTTCGCCTACTTGAACCGCATTGAGCTGTCGGAGCCCTTCAAGGGCCGCGTGCTGCGCGAAAACAAACTGCTGGACAACGAGCGTGAGCGCGTGCGCGACGTGCGCCAGGGGCCAGATGGTTTACTCTATGTGTTGACCGACAGCAACAATGGCCGCCTGATCCGCCTGCTTCCCAACTGACACTGTATGACCGACTCCCTGACAACCGCTTCTCCAATTCTTGCCATTCCTCCAGGTTTCAAGCCGCGCAAGATGGGTGATGGTTTCATCGAAGTCAACGGCCCGTTGTACACACGCATGCACGAGGGCAAACTGCAGGTGGGCTTTCTGGTCGAGCCACGCCACTGCAACCCGATGGGCATTTGCCACGGCGGCATGCTGGCAACGCTGGCCGACATGGTGTGTCCGATCACGGCGCACGTCACCTGCGAGGCGGCGAAAAACCGCTTTTTGCCCACCATCAGTCTGCAAATTGACTACATGGCGTCTGCCCCGCTGGGTGCCTGGGTGCAGGGTGAGGCCGAGGTGCTGCGGGCAACCCGCACCATGGTCTTCATGCATGGGCTGATCAGGGTTGACGAAACGGTGATCGCCCGTGTCAGCGGCATCTTCAAAATTGGCCCGGCCATGAATTTCCCTGTCCCAAAACGGGCACCCGCCTAGCGCCACGGCGTTCCATGCGCGACCAGACCGCCTCCTACATGGTGCTGCGCGACCTGCGTGCCACCCATGTGCGCCGGGCGCGCGTGATGGTGATGGTCAGCAGCGCCTTCCTGATGCTGCTGGGCGGTGCCTATGCGCTGTACTTTTTTGCACGCGGTGAACAACTCGCCGCCGTGGTGCAGTTGTCGATGCTGGTCATCGGCCTGTGGGCTGTGCTGGTGACGCTCAAAGGCAATCTTCGTTTTGCGATTTTTCTGCTGCTCACCAGCCTGTACCTGGTGTTTGTCGCCATCGCGTTGTTTGTGGATGTGCCCAGCGCCGGCGTGCCGCGTTCGGCCCACCACGGCTTGTTGCCGCTGGGCGTGGCCGGCTACCTGCTGCTGCGCACGGAGAGCATTCTTTGGCGCCATGGTTACCCGGTCGCCTGCATGCTGGCGCTGGCCTTGTTGTCGAGCAGCAATTTCGCGTTTGGCGGCGTCTTCGCAGGCCAGTTCGCCATGCCCGAAGCAGCCCGTGCGCTGGCCATTTGGGTCAACAACTTCAGCGCCTTTGGCATGTTGTATGTGCTGGTGCACATCTTTGTGGGCGACATCAACCAGATGGAGGGTTACCTGCTCAACGCCAACAACCGCTTCGTCAAGATGGTCAGCGGCATGTTTCCCAAAACCATCGCCGAGCGCCTGCTGGCCAAGGGCGAGACCTTTGCCGAGCGCCATGTTGACTGCTCGATCCTTTTTGCCGACATCGTCGGGTTCACCAGCCTATCGGAGCGCATCAGCCCGGTAGCACTGGTGGAGATGTTGACCGAAATTTTTGCACGCTTTGACCGCGTGGTGGAGCAAAAAGGGCTCACCAAGATCAAGACCATTGGCGATGCCTACATGGTTGCCTCGGGCGTTCCCGAAGCGCGCGCAGACCATGCCAAGGTGCTGGTGGAATTTGGACAGGAGATGTTCAAGTTGATCCGCGACATCGAGGGCATCGACCTGCGCATCGGTATCGCCTCAGGCGAGTTGGTGGCCGGTGTCATCGGCCAGTCGCGCCAGCTGTTTGATGTGTGGGGCGATGTGGTCAACACCGCCTCGCGCATGGAGTCCCACGGCGTGCCGGGGCGCATCCAGGTTTCTGAATCGACTTACCGTTTGACCAGCGGCTCGTTTGCCTATGAGCGTCGTGAGCAGATCTCGCTCAAGGGCAAAGAAGGCAAACACAACGTGTATTTGCTGGAGGACCATGCGCGAGCCGGTTGAAAAACTCAGCTACATGGCGGTGCAAAACCTGGCGGCAACCTACGCCCGGCGGGTGCGCGTGATGGTGATGGTTGCCAGCCTGTTCCTGATGGCCTTTGGCGCCGGTTGGGCGATATTTTTCGGCTCCAAGGGCCAGTGGCTGGTGGTGGCCTGGGAGCTCGTGCTGGTCGCCCAGGGCGTGGCTTCCCTGTTTCTTGTGCTGCGTGGCCAGTTGCGCAGCGCCAAGATCCTGCTGGTGTTCAGCCTCTTGAGCATGTTTCTCATTTCAGCGATTTTTCTGGATTTGCCAAGCCAGGAGGTTCCGAGGTCAGCCCACCAGGCGTTTGTGCCCCTGGCAGTTGCTGCCTACCTCATCTTCAAGGGCGAAAGTGTCTGGCTGCAGCATGGTGTGCCGATCTTTTGCCTGTGCGCCGTGGTGTTTTTTGGCGGCTCGGGCATTGCCGTGGTGACTCCTTACGCGATTCCCGACGACATCCGGGTCTACGGCGGCTGGATCAACGGCATCGCCTCTTTCGGGATTTTTTACCTGCTGATCCATATTTTCATTGGCGACCTCAACCGCATGGAACGTGTCTTGCATGACACCAACAACCGCCTGGTGGAGATGGTCAGCCGCATGTTTCCCCAAGCCATCGCCGAGCGTTTGTTGTCCACGGGCGAAACCTTTGCCGAACGTTATTCACAAAGCTCGATCCTGTTTGCCGATATTGTGGGGTTCACCAGCCTTTCGGAGCGCATCAGCCCGGTGGCGCTGGTGGAGATGTTGACCGAAATTTTTGCCCGCTTCGACCGGGCTGTGGGGGAGAAAGGGTTGACCAAAATCAAGACGATTGGGGACGCCTACATGGTGGCCTCCGGCGTGCCCGACGCCCGCGACGACCACGCCAAAGTGCTGGTGGAGCTGGGGCGCGAGATGTTCGGGCTGGTGCACGACATTGAAGGCATTCGCCTGCGCATCGGCATTTCTTCGGGTGAACTGGTGGCCGGCGTCATCGGCCAGTCGCGTCAGCTCTTTGACGTGTGGGGTGACGTGGTCAACACGGCCTCGCGCATGCAGTCCGACGGTGTGGCCGGGCGCATCCAGGTGTCGGAGTCGACTTTCGAGCTGACGCGGGACTGTTTCACTTATGAACGGCGCGACCAAGTGACCATCAAGGGCAAAGACGGCAAACACAATGTGTACGTGCTGGTCGAAGCGCCTTCGCCGGCGTGAATCTGGCGCATCTTCAAATGCTCAAAGCCACGGATCGGCATCCCTTTTCCGGCA
>JANMMR010000265.1:0-8325 GCA_031373455.1 Rhodoferax sp. | reverse complement strand
CCGAGAAAATCCTGGAAAACCGCCGCTACAAATACGTGGTGCGCACCCAGGCCAACGCCACCTCCGAGATGGTCTCGACCGTGTTGCACCTGCTGCGCACCAAACCCAATTTCAAAACCATCGCCGTTATCAACCAGGACTACGCCTGGGGCCGTGATTCGTGGGAGATTTTCATCAACACCCTGCGCGCCATGAAACCCGACGTGCAGGTGGTGGCGGAGTTGTTCCCCAAATTTGGTTCGACCGATTTCAGCTCGGAGATCAGCCGTTTGCAGGCCTTGAACCCCGACGTGATTTTGTCCACCTCCTGGGGCGGCGAGCTCGATACGCTGATCCGCCAGTCGGCCCAGCGCGGTTTGATCAAATCGTCCACCTGGGTGTTGCCGCTGGCTGAAAGCTCGCTCGAACGCGTGGGCAAGGCGCTGCCCGATGGCGTCATCGTTGGCATGCGCGGCGACCACTATTTCCTGCACCCTGAATACAAAGACGACGCCAAACACAAAGCCTTCGTCGAGAAATTCCGCGCTAAAACCAGCCAGTACCCAATCTACTCGGCTTACCACGCTGTCGCCGCGATTCAGGCCGTGGCCGATGCGCACAACGCCGCGATCAAGGCCAACAACGGCAATTGGCCCAGCACCGAGCAGGTGGCCGACGCGATGCGCACACTCAAGTTTCGTGGCCTCACGGCGCCCGTGCAGATGCGCGAGGACGGCCAGGGCCTGGAAGACCAGATGCTGGGTGTGACGGCCACCAGCCCCAACTACCCGTTCTCTGTGCTGCAAAATTTGACCGTCTACCCCGGCGCCATGGTGCAAAACCCGGTGGGCACCAAGTCGCCCGAATGGGTGAAAACCTTGAAGCCGGAGTTGATGAAAGACGCCCGCATTCGCACGTTGAAATAGGCTGGTGAACGCTTCGCTCATTCTTCTGGCGCTGCTGGACGGCCTCACGCAGGCGACGCTGCTGTTTTTGGTGGCGCTGGGCCTCACGCTGATCTTTGGCGTGATGCGCATCCTGAACGTCGCGCACGGCAGCCTTTACGCCTTTGGCGGTTACGCGGCTGCCACGGTGGGCAAGTACATCGGCAACGGGCAGTCCATTCCGCTGTCGCTTTTGGCCTTGTTGCTCGGGGCGCTGGCCGTGGGGTTGCTGCTGGGCGCGGTGATCGAGTTTGGCCTGGTGCGGCGCATCCTGCACCTGGACCCTGTCATGCAACTGCTGGCAACCTTCGCCGTCTTCATGATTCTGGAAGATTTGCAACGCCTGATTTGGGGCACCAGCCCGGTCTCGGTCACCCACGCGGTAGATGCCATGGGCAACCTGAAAGTGGGCGTAGTCACCTACACCGCCTACCAATTGTTGTTGCTGCCCACGGTGGCAGTGGCGGTGTTTGTGGGCCTGCGCTGGTCGCTGGGCAACACCCGTTTTGGGCGGCAGATCATGGCCGTGACCCACCACCGCGAAGTGGCTCAGGCGATGGGCATCAACGCCAAAAAGGTCGGCTTGCTGACTTTCTGCGCCGGCGCCGTGTTGGGCACACTCGGCGGCGCGCTGGCCTCACCCACCACCTCTCTGGTGCCGGGGATTGGCGGCGACATGATGGTGCTGTCTTTCGCGGTGGTGGCGGTGGCGGGTTTGGGCCAGATCACCGGCACTGCCGTGGCGGCTTTGATGATTGGCATGGGCAAAGCCTTCGCCGTGTACCTGCTGCCCGAGCTGGACGTGCTAGTGCCCTACCTGATCATGCTGGCCGTGCTTTTGTGGCGCCCGCAAGGCCTGTTTGCCGTGGCCGAAGCGCGCCGGGTTTAGGCGCCTCAGGCTTCATGTTGTTGCGCACACTTCCCTGGCTGCTTGCCGCGCTCACCCTGGGCCTGGGCCTGGCGTTCCCGTGGTTGAAAACGCCGCTCATCATTGCCTTGTCTTACGGCGTCAGCGCCTTGGGTGTCTCCCTGTTGATTCGCGCGGGGCAGGTCTCGTTTGGGCACGCCGGGTTCACTTGCCTGGCAGGTTATGCGGTGGTGGCGGTGGCACGCGCTTACCCGCAGGCGGATGGTCTGCTGCTCTTGCTGCTGGGGCTGGTGGTGGGCCTGCTGGCAGGCGCAGTCACCGGGCTCTTCATGGTGCGCTACCGTGGCATTTTTTTTGGCATGCTGAATCTGGCGCTGTCGATGGTGCTGTTTGCCGTATTGGGCAAGTTTTACAACCTCACCGGCGGCACCGATGGCCTGCGCATGGAGCGCCCGCCCATTCTGGGCCAGGTGCTGGAACGCGCGGCGTTTGAGACCTGGCTGCTCTTCTTGAGCAGTGTGTTGCTGGTTGCGGCGTGCTGGTTGATTGGCCGTTTTTACCAATCCCCCGTAGGGCAGGCACTCTCCACCATCAAGTCCAACGAAGTCCGGCTCGAGTACCTGGGCATCTCGGCCAAACGGGTGTTTTACACCGGCTACGTCGCCTCGGCTGGCCTGTGCGGGTTTTCAGGCGGCATGTTTGCGTTGATCCAGGGGCTGGTGACGCCAGAGATGGGCTACTGGGTGCGATCGGGCGAATACGTCTTCATCGCCGTGCTGGGCGGCACGCTGCACCCTGTGGGCGCTTTTTTGGGCGCGCTTGTGTTTGAATTTTTGAAGCTGTTTGCGGCGGCAGCGCTCACGGGCGTGTGGCAACTGGTGATCGGCGTTGTGTTGTTGATCCTGATTTTTGTGGCGCCAGCGGGCTTGGTGGCGTGGCTTGCGAAGGCAAAGGAAAAATCTGCATTGCCGGTGGTTTCCGTAGACGGGCCGCAATAACATGGCCTGCCTGACATGACCGCCCTGTTGCAAACGCGTGGCTTGACACTGTCTTTTGGCGGTGTGGTGGCGGCAGACGGCATTGATTTTGACTTGCAGGAGGGCGAACGCCTGGCGGTGATTGGCGCCAACGGCGCGGGCAAAACCACCTTCATCAACATGGTGACCGGTTACACCAAACCCAGCGCCGGGAAAATCCATTTTGACGGTACCGACATCACCGCCATGCACCCACGCCAGATCGTGCAACTGGGTATGGGACGGTCCTTCCAGCTGCCCCAGCTTTTTCTGGAACACACAGTCGAAGAAAGTGTGGCGCTGGCTGTGGCGGCGCGTACCCGGCGCTTCAGCCTTTTGCGGCCACTTGGGCAATGTGTCGACGCGAATGAGATTCAACAAAGCCTGGGCCTGGTGGGCCTGGCCGATCGTGCCCACGACCTGTGCGCCAGCCTGCCCGAAGGCCACCGCAAGTTGCTGGACATCGTGATGGCGCTGGTGTTGCGGCCCAAACTCCTGATCATGGACGAGCCCACCAGCGGTGTTGCGGCCGATGAAAAACACGGCCTGATGGCAACCATCATGAAAGCGCTGGCGCAGCGCGGCGTTACCACCATTTTTGTTGAACACGACGCCGACATCGTCACCCAATACGCCACCCGCGTGGCCGCCTGGATATCCGGGCGCATCGCGGCAGACGGCTTGCCCGAGACGGTGATGAACAACGACGAAGTTCGCAGCGTGGTGCTGGGTCACTGAACAGAATGAACACACGGCCATGTTGTCTCTGAACCACCTGTCTGTCGACATTGCCGGCATTGGCGTGTTGCGTGACATCCAAGCCGAGCTTCATGTTGGAAAGACGTACGCGGTGTTGGGCCGCAATGGCGCGGGTAAAACCACCTTGCTGCGCACCATCATGGGTTTCATGGCAGTGAAGAGCGGCATCATCCGTTTAGGCCAGATCAATTTGCTCGATGAACCTGCGCACACGCGCGCCGCGCATGGCATTGGCTACGCGCCCGAGGAACGCGTGTTGTTCCCAACCATGACGGTGTTGGAGAATTTGCGGCTGCCCTGTGAATCCATTGGCCTGCCAGCTCGGCAAATCGACCAGCGCCTGCAAGAAACGGTGGCTGCGGTGCCCTTGATCGAGCCGATGTTGGCAAGGTCGGCCTCAGCACTCTCGGGCGGGCAAGGGAAAATCGCAGCACTGTCGCGCGCCTTGATGGTCGGCACCCACGTCTTGCTGCTCGATGAGCCTTTCCAGGGCCTCGCGCCCACCCTGGCGCGCCAATACGCACAAGCGCTGGGGCAATTGCACGCGCTGCGCCCGCAATTGTGTGTGGTGATCACCGAATCCAACCGCTCGCTCCTTGACCGGGTGGACTGCACCACCCTCACGCTGGAGCGCGGTGAATTGAAGCCCGGGACAACCTCATGACCACCCCAACGCAAACCTCAACCCAAGCTAAAAACCACACGGCACCACAACCCAAACCGCTGGACGGCATCACCGTCGTGGCCCTCGAGCAGGCCGTGGCCGCGCCTTTTTGCTCCAGCCGCCTGGCCGATGCCGGCGCGCGTGTGATCAAGATCGAACGGCCCGAAGGCGACTTTGCGCGCGGCTACGACGCCGCCGTGTTTGGCGAATCGTCGTATTTCGTCTGGCTCAACCGGGGCAAGGAATCGGTGCAATTGGACTTGACGCAACCCGAAGCCAAAGCAACGCTGCGCGGCTTGATTGCCAAGGCCGACGTGTTCATTCAAAACCTCGCACCAGGTGCCTGTGTGCGCCTGGGCTTGGGTTCGGCTGATTTGCGCAAAGCCTTCCCGCAACTCATCACCTGCGACATCTCGGGTTACGGCGAATCGGGCGAGCTGCACAAGCTCAAGGCCTACGACATGCTGGTGCAGGCCGAAAGCGGCCTCGTTGCCGTGAGCGGCGCGCCGGGGCCATGGGGCCGCATCGGCGTCTCGATTTGCGACATCACCTCGGGCATGAACGCCATCATCGGCATCCAGCAGGCGCTGTTGCAACGCTACAAAACCGGCGTGGGCAGCGGCATCCAGGTGTCGCTGTTTGGCTCGGCGGCCGACCTCATGGCGGTGCCGTACTTGCACGCCAAATACGGCAAGGGCGCACCGCCGCGCGTCGGTTTGAAACACCCCAGCATCGCGCCCTACGGCACCTTCACCTGCCAGGACGGACGCGAGCTGGTGTTGTCGATTCAAAACGAACGCGAGTGGCTGAACTTTTGCCGCTTCTTCATGCAAGACGAATTCGTGGCGACGGATTCGCGTTACGTCACCAACGACCTGCGGGTGCACAACCGCACCGCACTGGAGGCACAGGTGCAGGCGGTATTTGGCGCGCTCAGTAGCGCGCAGGCGGTTGAGCGCCTGAGCAGCGCGCAGACGGCCTACGGCGCCATCAACTCGGTGCAAGACCTCATTACCCACCCGCAGTTGCGCACCAAGCCAATGCAGGTCAATGGCCAGACGGCGCTGATACCGGCCAACCCCTACATTACCGAGTGGGACGATGATGCCTTTGCCCCCGCGCCCACGATCCCAACCGCGAACTCAACTTCGGGTAAAAATTGAATGCTATATTATTAATAGCAATAAAACGCCATTTAACGTGACTTGGTATCGTAAAATTCATTGAAATTGCGTTTTCAGCAGGTTTTCTCCCATTTGTTAACATGGAAGTTAACTTTTTCAAGAAAACCTGCCCCTCGGGAACAGAACCCAAAAAGGAGCATTCATGGCAACTTTTGTTGTGGCGCACGGCGCCTGGTCCGCCGGTTGGGCCTGGAAAAAAATGCGCCCGCTCATGCGCGCAGCCGGCCATGAACTGTTTACACCAACCTACACCGGCATTGGCGAGCGCTCGCACCTGGCGCACGCGGGCATCGACCTCGATCACCACATCCAGGACGTCTTGCAGGTGCTGGCTTACGAGGATTTGCATGAAGTAGTGCTGATCGGCCACAGTTACGGCGGTATGGTTGCCACCGGCGTCGCAGACCGCGCCGCCAGCTGCATCCGCCAGCTGATCTACCTGGACGCCTTTGTGCCGCGCGATAGCGAGTCGGCCATGAGCCTGCAACCGCAGGCGGTGCAGGAGCGAATGCAAGCGGCAGTCCAAGCGCAGGGAGAAGGCTGGCGCGTGCCGGCCAATCCGCTGCCGCCCGATACCTCGGCCGAAGACGTGGCCTGGTCCACGCCCAAACGGGTGATGCAGCCGGTCAAAACCCTGGAACAGCCAATCGTGCTCACAGGAGCCGGTGACGCGCTGCCGCGCAGCTACATCTATTGCACCCGCAATGGCCCGGGCGACGTGTTCCGCCAGTTCGCCGACCGCGCGAAGGCAGCACCCGGCTGGCAGTACGCCGAGATGGACGCCAGCCACAACCCGCACATCACCTGCCCGCAGGCCCTGATGCAGGTTTTTGAATCGCTCATCGCCTGAAACGCCATGTGCCGAAACATCAAGACCTTGTTCAACTTCGAGCCGCCAGCCACGGAGCTCGAAATACGCGACGCTTCCCTGCAATTCGTTCGCAAGTTGACCGGTTTCAATGTGCCTTCCAAGGCCAATGAAGCCGCGTTTGACCAGGCTGTGGCAGACATCGCGGCCAGCACCCGCGTGCTCATGCAGGCCCTCAAAACCACCGCCCAGGCGCGCAACCGGGAAACCGAAGCCGCCCGCGCCAAAGCAAGGTCTCTGGAGCGCTTCGGGCAACGCGCCTGAGAAGGTGAAATAATCGGGGGAATCCCCAACTATCGGGGTATCGACCAGGCTTTCAGGGCAATTTTGGAGTTTTTATGAGCGACGCACAACAACGCATTGATGAATTGGTGAAGGGCAACGAAGTTTTGCTGTTCATGAAAGGCAACGCGAGTTTCCCGCAGTGCGGCTTTTCAGGCCGCGCCATCCAGATCCTCAAGGCCTCGGGCATTGACACCCGTACGCTGAAAACCGTGAACGTGCTGGAAGACCCGGAGATCCGCGCGGGCATCAAGGACTACAGCAACTGGCCCACGATTCCGCAGTTGTACGTCAAGGGCGAGTTCGTTGGCGGCTCGGACATCATGATGGAGATGTACGAGTCGGGCGAAATGCAGCAACTGCTGGCGAAGGTGGTTTAAACGGGCCGGCGCGGGGCGCGGCTTCAGGCCGGCGTGTGCTCCCACGCCTTTTTCGCGGCCAGCACCGCATTCGGGTACGGCGCTTTGCCGCGTGAGCCGTTGTAGCGCCCCAGCGCCATGAACAGGTCGCCCTTTTCGCGGTCCAGGTAGTGGCGCAGGATGACGCAGCCAAAGCGCAAATTGGTCTGCATGTGGAACAACTTGCTGGCGTCGCCGCGCACCGTCTCGTCATTCGCCAGCACACGTGTCCAGAAGGGCATCACCTGCATATAGCCGCGCGCACCAACGGGGCTCACCGCAAACTTGCGGAAGTTGCTCTCCACCTGCACCAGCCCCAGGACCAAGGCTGTGTCCACGCCGGCGCGTTTGCTTTCGTACCAGATGGTTTGGAGAAACTCCTTGCGTTCGGTCCAGTTGGCTTTTTTCCTTTTCAGGCGTTCGCTCATGGCGCCCAGCCAGCGCAGGTAAACCAGGCGCGACTCGGTGTCGTTGAATTCGGGCACGGGCGGCGCCTGGTTGTTGACGGCATTGGACAAGGCCGTGCGAACGGAGTCCACCAGCGGCTCCTCGAGTTGGCCGCCCGCCTGAGCCGGTAGTGCAAACAACAAGCCTGCAAGGCCACCGGTGACAGCCACGGCCGCCTGCCGTCTTGAAACGCCAGTGCCAGTCGCGCTGCCAATGTCGGCCGCCAGCGCTCTCATGCGCGTCTCACACCGCAAGTCTGGACTGAATCAGGGCGGCAATCTCGCCCACCGCCACCTTGGTCGCCGCAGCGTCTCGCCGGTGCTGGTATTCGACCTGCCCTTCTTTCAAGGCGCGGTCGCCGATCGTGACGCGGTGTGGCACGCCGATCAACTCCCAATCGGCAAACATGGCGCCTGGGCGCTCGCCCCGGTCGTCCAGGATCACATCGACACCGGCGGCAAGAAGCTCGGCATACAACTTGTCTGACGCTGCCTTCACGTCGGGAAAACGATCCGGGCTGATCGGGCACAACACCACGGTGAAGGGCGCAATCGCGTCGGGCCAGATGATGCCTTTGTCGTCGTGGTTCTGCTCAATCGCCGCCGCCGGCAGGCGCGTGATGCCAATGCCGTAGCAGCCCATTTCCATGAACTGCGGTTTGCCGTTTTCGTCCAGGAAAGTGGCGTTCATCGCTTTGCTGTATTTGGTGCCGAGGTAGAACACGTGGCCCACCTCGATGCCGCGTTCGATGGCGAGCAACCCCTTGCCGTCAGGCGAGGCGTCGCCTTCGACGATGTTGCGCAGGTCGGCGACGAGGTCGGGTTCTGGCAAGTCGCGGCCCCAGTTCGCACCGGTAAAGTGGTAGCCAGGCTCGTTAGCACCACAAGTCCAATCTGCCATTGCAGCGACTTCGCGG
>JANMMR010000336.1:0-5973 GCA_031373455.1 Rhodoferax sp. | reverse complement strand
GGCACCGGGCAGCGTGCAACTGCATGACACGGCGCCTGGCAACCTCTCTGCCCGCTTCGCCAATGGCGACCGCGCCGCTGTGGAGACTGCTTTCAAAGCCGCGAAACACGTGAGCCGAGTGCGTGTGGCCAGCCAGCGTTTGATTGGCATGCCGATGGAGCCGCGCGCCGTGGTCGTCATACACGACGAAGCCAGCGGCCGCACCCGCATCCACACGCCCACGCAGGGCATTCTGGGCATGTTGGGGCTGCTGTCTGCAACCACTGGCATTCCACCGGCAGAGCTGGAAGTCTCCACACAAGACGTGGGCGGCTCCTTCGGCCTGCGCGGCACGCCCTACAGCGAACACGTTTGCCTGGTGCTGGCGGCGCGCAAACTCAAGCGGCCCCTGCGCTGGGTCGGCTCGCGCAGCGAGGTGTTTTTGAGCGACTGGCATGGCCGCGCGCTCACACTCGACGCCCAAGTGGCGCTGGATGCAGAGGGCCGCATTCTGGCCACGCGTTTCAACGACCAGACCGACGTGGGCGCCTACAACTGCTACTTCAGCACCTTCATCGGCGCGAAAAATCTGAGCGTCACCATGGGCGGCGTCTACAAGGTGCCCGCCTTGTACATGGAGTCTGACATTGTGTTCACCAACACCGTGCCGGTCTCGGCCTACCGGGGCGCGGGGCGCCCGGACATCGCTTACGCTGTCGAGCGCCTCATCGACTACGCCGCGCACGAACACGGCTTTGACCCGGTGGCGTTGCGCCGCCTCAACTTCATTCCCCTGCCCGACTTTCCCTACCGCACCGCCAACGGCACGCTGTATGACACCTGCGATTGCGCGCAGGTGATGGACCGCGCCTTGCTGCTCTCTGACTACGCGGGTTTTGCCAAACGGCGAATCGAATCGGAACAACGCGGCAAGTTGCGCGGCATTGGTTTTGCGACCTACCTTGAAATTTCCGGCGCAGGCGCGGTGCCCAAAGACCAGGTTCAAGGCGAGTTTTCAGACGCAGGTGTTTTGAACGTTTACGGTGTGACGGGCGCCTCGGGCCAGGGGCATGAAACCTCGTTCGCCACCATCATCGACAGCACCCTCGGCCTGCCAGCGAGCCAGGTGCGTTACGTCGCGGGCGACCCCAACCGCAGCATGGTGGGCAACGGCACCGGCGGGTCGCGCACGCTGTATGGCGCGGGCAGCGCCATCAAAGACCTGTGCCTGAAAATCATCACCCAAGCCACTCCGCTCGTAGCCCAGCTCTGGGGCTGCACGCAAAAAGAGGTGGACTTTGCCTCTGGCCGTTGGCAACACACAGCAAACGCCAGCAAAACCCTGTCGATGAGCGAATTCGTCAAAGGCTTGAAGCCCGCCGAACTGAAAACGTTGCAGGCGATGGGAGAAGCCCAGTCCGGCTCCACTTTCCCCAATGGATGCCACGTCGCCGAGATCGAGATCGACCCGCGCAGCGGCGTCACTGAGGTGCTGAACTACACCGCCATTGACGACCTGGGCACCGTCATCTCACCGCAACTCGTCGAGGGCCAGGTGCATGGCGGCGTGGTGCAAGGCTGGGGCCAGGCTTTCTGCGAAGCCGTGGTGTACGACAGCAGCGGCCAATTGCTCTCCGGCTCCTTGATGGACTACGCCATGCCGCGTGTCGGTTGCATGCCAACAATGCAGCGCGAAACACTCGCAGTACCGACCACGCTCAACCTGCTGGGCTCAAAAGGTGTCGGTGAATCCGGTTGCACCGGCTCGCTGCCCGCGCTGGCCAATGCCATGATGAGCGCGTTGCGGCCACTGGGCATCCACGCGATGGACATGCCCTTCACCTCCGCCAAGGTGTGGGCAGCCATTGGGGCTGCGCGCAAGGCCTGAAGCGTCAGCGGGTGCTTGCGGGCTGTAGGCGAATCGGCAGCCCATCTCGGGGCTTGGCAATCGGTGCATAGGCGTAGTCCGGCACATAGCCAACAGGCACGCTCCACTGCCAGCTTCGCAACAGCGGCAGCAACACCGCCTTGACCTGCATCTCGGCGAAATGCAGCCCCAGGCACATGTGCGCACCGCCGCCAAAGGGCGCCCAGGCATAAGGGTGCCGCCGGTGTTCGGCGCGTTCAGGCGAAAAGCGCTCCGGGTCGAACTGCTCCGGGTTGCTCCACCACAGCGATGAGCGGTGCACCTGGATCGGGAACACGGCCACTGGCACACCCGCCGGGATTTTCTGGCCATGAATTTCAAAATCCACCAGCGAGCGCCGCGCAATCGTGGGCAAAGGCTGGTACAGGCGCAGTGACTCCTTGAACACCAGCTCGATGTCTGTCATGAGGGCCAGGTCGTCCAGCGTGGGCGCGCTGCGACCGTTTTCTTCAACTACCTTCGCGGTGGATAGGGCTTCGCGGCGCAGGCGCTGCTGCCAATCGGGGTGTTTCGCCAGCGCATAGACCATGGTCGTGAGGGCGCTCGTGGTGGTGTCGTGCGCGGCCATCATGATGAAGATCAGGTGGTCCACAATTTCTTCATCGCTGTATTGCTTGTCGTTTTCGTCACGCGCGTGGCACAGCTGGGTGAACAAATCGCTGCCCGAGCCTGCACGCCGCGCGGCAATGCGTTCGCGGATGAACGCCGCCAGCCGAGCGCGGCCACTCACCCCGCGCGCGTACGTGCGCCCGAGTACCGGAATGCGCACAATCGCCACCGACGCGGCGACCAGGTCGCTGAAGTCGCGGCTGATCTGGTCTATCTCCGCTTCCAGCTCAACCCCCAAAAACACGTCAGCCGCAATGGCCAGCGTCAGCCGCTTGATGGCCGGGTAAAACGCAAAGCCGCCGTTTGCCCCCCGCTTTCCCCAATCGGCAACGGCGGTTTCAATGCGCGGGTTCATGTGCTCCAGGTAACGCGCCAGCGCCTCCTTGCGAAACGCTGGCAACATCAGCCGCCGGTGCCAGCGGTGGTCTTCGGCGTCGCGCAGCATCAGGCCGCGCGGAAACAAATCTGCCAGCACACGCTCCCAGCCTTTTTTGGCCGAGAAGCGCCCCGCGCGGTCAAACAGCACCATCTCGTTGGCCTCGGCCGACATCAAATACACCGACTGACCAAACATCCACCAGCCGCGCGACACTGGGCCGCATTTGGCGTACACACGCTGCGTAAACGCCAGTGTGTTCGAGAGAAAACGTGCCTCGGCCACCATCGGCCAGTCACCGGTGCTGGGGATATGGTTGAGGTTTGCAGGCGTGGAGCGGTTCATGGGCTTGACTTTAGCGCCCACTACAACCACACGCCGCTGCGCGGCATCTGGATCTCTTGCGCGGGGTTGTCGCTGGGCAGAAATGCGCCCAGCGCAAAACTCAGCACAGTGACAAAGATGCTGGCAAAAAAGGCCGTCCAGAAACCCGACACTTTGAACCCCTTGACCAGCCACGCCACCAACTGAATCATGAGCGCATTGATCACCAGCAAGAAAAGACCAAAGGTGATGAAGGTGAGCGGCAAAGTCAGCACGATCAGCAATGGTTTGACGATCGCATTGGCAAAACCCAGCAACAGCGCCGAGATGACCAGCGAGCTGGTGTCGGTGAATTTGATGCCGCGAAACACGTGGCTGGCGACCCAAAGTGACAGGGCGGTGATGGCCCAGTGCAGCAGGAAGGGGGTGAGGTTGTCGAGCATGAGGACGGCAGCTATTGAGAGAAGGAGCCAATGTTACGTTGAAGACAAAGGAATTCCGGGGCCTCAATTTAGAGCTTTGTCCCGAGACATTTGAACTTCTTGGCGCACAAGCAAGCATTCAAAATGAAGAACTCGATCCACGACCCAGGCCATGCCGCTCAGTTAGACAGCCACCCCAGCAGCAACCCGTTCGCCGCAGCCGCCCCCTCAAATTGCACCCAATGCCCAGACCCTGGCACGGTGTGCGTTTCACAGTCTTTTCGCCCTTCGCTCAAGATGCGTGCCGCCACTTCAGGCACTGCCGTCACGTCGTGCTCACCCCAAGCCAAAAACAGCGGGCCGGGGTAACAAGCCAGCGCAGATGCCAGCCCACCCGCGTGCGAGATGGCTTTGCTGTAGAAGCGGGTGCTCAAACATGCGGCGGTGTGGATGCGCACAGCCTCCGCATCAATGCTGTCGGGCGCATGCAACATGTGCAGGCCCAGGTTGCGACGCATCACGCGAGCCAGCGCCTGGGCGTCTCCGGATTCCTTCGCGGTGCGCCATGACACCAGCTCACCTGCCGGGCGGCGCGGGCCGCCGTGGCCACCGGGGCCAAGCAGCGCCATGCGCATTATGTGAGGGCGTTTCGCGGCCAACGTGGCCGCGACCAAACCGCCGAATGAAAAACCCGCAAGGCGGATGGGCGTGGCCGCGCCTACCAATGGGTCTAATGTGGCCTGGAGCAAATCGACCAGCGAAGCCAGCGTGGGCTCGGGTGGTGTGTCAGAGTCGCCATAGCCCGGCATGTCAGGCACCCACACGGTGAAGCGCGTGGCGAGTGCTTCGATGTTGCGCGCCCAGTGTTGCCAGTTGCCGTGGCCGCCGTGCAGCAGCACCAGGGGCGGGCCACCCGCTTCAATGCTGGCGAATTCGTGCCAGCAGACCCGGCGGCCTTCGTGCTGGGGTTTGTGAAGCACGCTCAATTCCCGTGTGGGCTGAGCTCAAGCTTGCCCGCGTCAAACCCATTTGCCGCCAGCCGCTTCACCAATGCTTGGTAAGCCGCTGCCTCCATTTTCGGGGTGCGCGACAAGATCCACAAAAACTCGCGCTCGGGTTCACTCACCGCCACCCACTGGTAATTGGGGTCCAGGTCGATCACCCAGTAGTTGCCCCACACCCAGGGTAGAAAAGACAACCAGGCTGGCGCAAACCGGACTTCAAGTTTGGGCGATGTGGCCGGGCCAATTTGCCTGGCCGCGCCGTCGGCTTCATTGATGGCGCCATCACCCATGGTGCAACGATTGACC
The DNA here is from genome assembly GCA_031373455.1 of Rhodoferax sp. Classification (GTDB taxonomy): domain Bacteria; phylum Pseudomonadota; class Gammaproteobacteria; order Burkholderiales; family Burkholderiaceae_C; genus JANYCG01. Next base: position 1,026 of record JANMMR010000336.1, on the reverse strand, counting down.
ACGCGCACCGTGCCATCGGCTTGCAGGCTGTAGTTGGCTTGCGTGTTGCGCACGCATTTTTTCTGAAAGCGATTGGGGAACTTCGCCACCTCGTACCACGTGCCCATGTAGCGCGGAAGGTCGATGCTGGCGACCGTGGTCAAGGCGGGCGCGGGTGGTTGCGCCCACACACCCACAGAGCCAAGCGAGCCAGCCAATCCAATGAAAAGCAACGTGACGAATAGGCGGGCGTGGGCGAATGACATCATCAAGTTCCGGAAGTAATGGCTCTGATTGTCGCGTTGCGGGCGGCTACTGCGATGGAATTCGCATCCACCCCAAAAAACTGGCGCAACGCAGCGCGGGTGTCGCTGCGGCCAAAGCCGTCGGTGCCGAGTGTGGTGAATGCTCGGCCTGCCGGCAGGTAAGCGCGCAGGCTTTCGGGCACGGCGCGCACGTAGTCGGTGGCGGCGATGATGGGGCCGCGACTTGGGGCGAGCTGTTGGGCGATGAAGGGCGAGGCATTTGAAGCGCCAGGCTGTTTTGACGCAGCCCCATCGCGCGCCAGTTCGCTCCAGCTGGTCACGCTGAACACGTCTACGTCAAAACCTTCGGCGGCCAGCAACTGCGCGGCCTTGATGACTTCAGTGAAGATGGCGCCGGAGCCCATCAAGGTGACTTGTTTTCCACCACAATTCAAATCCCTGGATGAAACGGGCCCTGGGGTCTCCGGCAACGCGCTTGACCAGCTCCCATATTTGTAGCACCCTCGAATCACGTCGGCCGCCACACCCTCCGGCAAATTGGGCTGGGCGTAATTTTCATTCATCACGGTGACGTAATAAAACACGTCTTTCTGCTCTTGCATCATCTCTTTCATACCGTGGTCGATGATGATGGCCAGTTCGCCTGCAAAGGCCGGGTCATAGGCTTTGCAGTTGGGAATGGTGGCGGCAATGAGATGGCTGGTGCCGTCCTGGTGTTGCAAGCCTTCGCCGCCCAGCGTCGTGCGGCCCGAGGTGGCGCCGATCAAAAAACCCCGCGCGC
>JANMMR010000167.1:0-7910 GCA_031373455.1 Rhodoferax sp. | reverse complement strand
AGCATCCAGGCCAGGCCGAAATAGGGCGCGGTACCGGGCGCGTCAGCCGCAACGGTTTTGCCTTTCAGGTCGCTGATCTTGGTAATGTTGGGTTTGACAACCATGCCGTCCGCACCGAAGCTTTTGTCAAGCTGGAAGATTTGTGTGGTGGCAACACCGGCCGCATTCCACGCCACCCAGGTCTCCACCGTGGTGGCTGCACACTGGATGTCGCCCGAAGCAATCGCCAGATGGCGGTCTTTCTGGGGAATCTTCTTGATCGAGACATCCAGGCCGTTCTTCTTGAAGATGCCGGCTTCTTTGGCCAGCGTGAGCGGCGCAAAGCCCGTCCAGCCTGAGATGCCAATGGCAACTTTGGTTTCTTGCGCGTGGGCACCAGCCAAGGCCAGTGCAACGACGGTAGCGGTCAACAGCTTTTTCATGGGTTCTCCTGGGTTGAAAAGTTGGGTAGCGGGAATGGGTGGGGAAGGGCAGCGGTCATGCGAGTCGCAAGGCCTGCAACTCGGGCACGGTGGTTTCGATGGCTTGGCCCACAGTGCCCTGCAGCACCATGGCCTGCACGGCCGTCATGTCGGGCGCCAGACTGCGGTCCTGCATCATTGCGGGTGACACGCTGCGGATCAGGCGCATCACACTTTCCATCGCAGCTGAACTGGTGAGCGGGCGCAGAAACTCAATGCCTTGCGCAGCAGCCAGCAGCTCGATGGCCACGATGTGGGCCGTATTGCCAAGCATGGGCGTGAGGCGCCGCGCCGCGAAGGTGGCCATGCTCACATGGTCTTCCTGGTTGGCCGAGGTCGGCAGGCTGTCCACACTGGCCGGGTGGGCCATGGACTTGTTTTCACTGGCCAGCGCGGCCGCCGTCACATGGACGATCATGAAGCCGCTGTTCAGACCCGGGTCGGGCGTAAGGAAGGGCGGCAGGCGCGACACCACGGTGTCCACCAGCATCGCAATGCGCCGTTCCGTGATGGCGCCAATCTCGGCGATGGCCACGGCCAAAGCATCGGCGGCCAGCGCCACTGGCTCGGCGTGGAAGTTGCCACCCGAGACCATCAGCCCATCAAACACCAGCGGGTTGTCGGTGACTGCATTGGCTTCGCGCACCAGCACCTGTGCGGCATAACGCATCTGGTCCAGGCAGGCGCCCATCACCTGGGGCTGGCAGCGCAGGCAATACGGGTCCTGCACGCGGTCGTCCCCTTCCAGGTGCGAGGCGCGGATGGCGCTGCCCGCCGTCAATGCGCGGTAAGCGGCGGCGCAGTCAATCTGCCCTGGCTGGCCGCGCACGGTGTGGATGCGCGCGTCAAACGGGCCGTCGCTGCCGCGTGCGGCATCAAGCGTGAGCGCACCCGAGATCACGGCGGCTTCAAACAATCGGTCGGTGGCCAGCAGCGCCTCAATGGCCAGGCCAGCGGAAACCTGCGTGCCATTGATCAGTGCCAGGCCTTCCTTCGCACCCAGCGTGATCGGCTTCAAGCCCGCTTTGGCCAGCGCCTCACCACCGGGCATGCGCACACCCTGGTAGAAGGCCTCACCCTCACCGATCAGTGGCAGGCTCAGGTGGGCCAGCGGGGCCAGATCACCCGAAGCGCCGACCGAGCCCTGGCAGGGGATGACGGGAATGACGCCCGCGTTGTGCAGGTTGATGAGGGCGTCCACCACCTCCTCACGCACGCCCGAAAAACCGCGTGCCAGGCTGGTTGCCTTGAGCAACAGGATAAGCCGCACCACACGTTCGCTCATGGGCTCGCCCACGCCAACCGCATGTGATCGCAAAAGTTTCAGCTGCAATGTGGCCAAGTCTTCACGCGCGATGCGGGTGGAGGCCAGCTTGCCAAAGCCGGTGTTCACGCCATAGACGGGCGCATCACCCTCGGTGGCGCGCTTGACCAGCGCGGCACTGGCGCGGATGCCAGGGCGGCAAACCGCGTCGAGCACCACACCAGGCGCCGGCTGCGCGCACAGGCGGCGCAATTGGGTCAGCGTCAACTCGCCGGGGATGATGACTTCAGCGTTCAAGCTCACCCCATCATCGGCAGGTTCAAGTGGTTCTGTTTGGCGCTGGCCTTGGCGATGTCATAACCCGCGTCGGCATGGCGCATCACGCCGGTAGCCGGGTCGTTGAACAACACACGGCCCAGCTTGTCGGCGGCTTCGGCCGTGCCGTCGGCGCAAATCACCACGCCGCTGTGTTGTGAATAACCCATGCCCACGCCACCACCGTGGTGCAGGCTGACCCAGGTGGCGCCGCTGGCGGTGTTGAGCAGCGCGTTGAGCAGTGGCCAGTCGCTGACCGCGTCGCTGCCGTCCATCATGGCTTCGGTTTCGCGGTTGGGCGAGGCGACCGAGCCGCTGTCCAGGTGGTCACGGCCGATCACGATCGGGCCTTTGAGCTCGCCGCTTTTCACCATCTCATTGAAGGCCAGGCCGGCCAGGTGCCGTTCACCCAGGCCAATCCAGCAGATGCGCGCGGGCAGGCCCTGGAAGGCGATGCGTTCCTGTGCCATGTCAAGCCAGCGGTGCAGGTGTTTGTTGTCGGGGAAGAGTTCTTTCATCTTCGCGTCGGTCTTGCGGATGTCTTCCGGGTCGCCGCTCAGCGCCACCCAGCGGAACGGGCCAATGCCCTTGCAAAACAACGGACGCACATAGGCCGGCACAAAGCCGGGGAAGTCAAACGCGTTGGCCACGCCAAAGTCCTTGGCCACCTGGCGCAGGTTGTTGCCGTAGTCCACTGTGGGAATGCCCATGGCATGGAAGGCCAGCATGGCGCGGATGTGGGCGGCGCACGATTCACCGGCAGCCTGCTTCAGCGCGGCATGCTGGGCCTGGTCTTTCTGCGCGGCCTGCCAGCGGGCCACCGTCCAGCCGACGGGCAGGTAGCCGTTGATGATGTCGTGGGCCGAGGTTTGGTCGGTCACGATGTCAGGACGCAGGCCGCCAGCTTGCGCCCGCTTGACCAATTCGGGCACGATCTCGGCGGCGTTGCCGCACAGACCGATGGACACGGCTTCCTTGCGGCCGGTGTGGAATTTGATCAGTTCCAGCGCTTCGTCCAGGTCTTTGGCCTGTTTGTCCAGGTAGCGGGTGCGCACGCGGAAATCGATACGGCTTTGCTGGCATTCGATGTTCAGCGAGCAGGCGCCGGCAAAGGTGGCGGCCAGCGGCTGTGCGCCACCCATGCCACCCAGCCCGGCGGTCAGGATCCAGCGGCCAGCCAGGTCGCCGTTGTAATGCTGGCGGCCGGCTTCCACGAAAGTCTCATACGTGCCCTGCACGATGCCCTGGCTGCCGATGTAGATCCAGCTGCCGGCGGTCATTTGCCCGTACATCATCAGGCCGGCGCGGTCGAGCTGGTTGAAGTGCTCCCAGGTGGCCCACTGCGGCACCAGGTTGGAATTGGCCAGCAACACGCGTGGCGCGCCAGTGTGGGTACGGAACACGCCCACCGGTTTGCCCGACTGGATCAGCAGGGTTTCATCGGGCTGCAGCTTGCGCAGGCTGTGCAGAATGGCGTCAAAACAGGGCCAGTTGCGCGCGGCCTTTCCGATGCCGCCGTAAACCACGAGCTCGTCAGGGTTTTCGGCCACTTCCGGGTCCAGGTTGTTCTGCAACATGCGGTAGGCGGCCTCGATCTGCCAGTTGGCACAGCTGATGGCGCTGCCACGCGGCGCGCGCACGGGGCGCGGCTTGCTTTCAAAGTACGGGATCTGGGACAAATCAGACATGGGGACTCCTGAAAAGGGCAACCAGCCACACGGCAGGCCGCACAGGTAAACAGTTCGATGGATTCATCAATAAGTTGTCTATACAACTTTATCTGAAAAGCAGTTTAGTTGTCTATACAACTTGTGTCAACTAGGGTAATCTACGGGGTATGGAAGCCGCCGCATTACCCATTTACGAGCAGATCAAGGCCTTCGTCAAGGGCCATATCAGCAGTGGCCAATGGAAATCCGGCGACCCGGTGCCCAGTGAATCGGCCCTGGGCCAGAGGTTCGGCGTGGCCCGCATGACGGTCAACCGCGCGCTGCGGGAATTGATGGCCGAAGGGCTGGTCACGCGCGTGCAGGGCTCGGGCACCCGGGTGGCCGAGCTGCACCGGATCTCGTCGCGCCTGACCATTCGGGACATCCACGAAGAAGTAGCCGAGCGCGGCCATCTGCACACCACCCGAGTGCTGCTGGTGTCGCAGGAGAGGGCCCGCGCGGACGTGGCCCGTGCTCTGGACCTGCGTATTGGGGCCAAGGTGTTCCACACGGTGTTGACCCACCTGGAAAACGGTGTTCCGATCCAGTACGAAGACCGGTATGTGAACCCGGCGGCGGCGCCAGACTACCTGGCGGTGGATTTCACGCAGACTTCTCCCACCCACCACCTGCTGGCGCATGCGCCGCTGACCGAAGCCAGCTACAACATCGAGGCCTGCCTGCCTTCGGCCAGCGAGGCGAAGGCGCTGGGCATCAAGCGGACGGAGCCCTGCCTGGCCATGACACGGCGCACAGTGAGCGGTGCCAATGTGGCCAGCTTCGCGCGGCTGCTGTACCCCGCTGCGCGCTACAGCTTTGCCGGGCAGTTTCAGGCATGAGCTGGCACGCCGTCCAACTGGCCGACGTGGCGTCGCAAGCCTGGAAAAGTGGCGGTGGCCTTACCCGCGAACTGCTGGCCTGGCCATCTGCCGCCGACTGGCGCATCCGGCTTTCCGTGGCAGACATCACGGCAGACGGCCCATTCTCGGTCTTTGAAGGCGTGCAGCGCTGGTTTGCGGTGCTGGAGGGCGATGGCGTGTGCCTTACCGTCGATGGCGTGGCGACGGAGTTGCGTGCCACCAGCCCGGCGTTTGATTTTGCAGGCGCGGCTGGCACCGGCTGCGCGCTGCTGGGTGGGCCCACGCGCGATTTCAACCTGATGTTGCGCGGCGCCACCGGGCGGTTGCAGCGGGTACAGGGCCATCTGAACGGCAGTTTGGAAATTGCGTCAGCTCAAAAAGCTATTAAATTCATAGCTGTGTATGCAATCAATACGAGAACTATTGCCCGTTTCGGTGAAGACACCTGCGAGTTGGCGCTCGGCACGCTGGCCTGGCGCCTTGTGGATGCCGGCACCACAGCTGCCGATGCCACCTGGTCTGTGCAAGCCGACAACGCCCTCTGGATGGAGATCACCCCATGAGCTTTCAACTTTGGTCAAATGCCCGCATCGCGTCGATGCAAGCCGGCGCCGCCACACCCTATGGCCTGATTGAATCCGGTGCGCTGGTGGTGGAGGGCGAGCGCATCGCCTGGGTTGGCCCGGCGGCTGAGTTGCCGCCTGGGTTGGCCCGGCAGTGTGGACAACACCACGACGCCAGTGGCGCGCTCATCACCCCCGGACTGATCGACTGCCACACCCATCTGGTCTATGGCGGCCACCGTGCACAGGAGTTTGAATTGCGCCTGCAAGGCGCCAGCTACGAAGACGTCGCCCGCGCCGGCGGTGGCATTGTCTCCACCGTCAAGGCCACGCGCGCTGCCAGCTTTGACGCCTTGCACAGCCAGAGCCTGCCCCGGCTGAAGCAGCTGATGGCCGAGGGCGTGACCACCGTGGAGATCAAGTCCGGCTACGGCCTCGCGCTGGAACACGAGCGCAAAACACTGGCCGTGGCACGCGCCTTGGGCCAACAGCAACCGGTTGACGTGTGCACGACCTTTCTGGGCGCGCATGCTGTGCCGCCTGAGTTTGCTGGCCGCACTGGCGACTATCTGGCCGAGGTCTTGCGCATGTTGCCCCTGCTGCATGCCGAGGGGCTGGTCGACGCCGTCGATGCTTTTTGCGAGCGCATCGCCTTCAGCCCGGCGCAGACACGCCAGGTGTTCGAGGCGGCGCAGGCGCTGGGCTTGCCGGTCAAGCTGCACGCAGAGCAACTGAGCGACAGTGGCGGCGCCCAATTGGCAGCCGAATTCAAGGCATTGAGCTGCGACCATCTGGAGTGGCTCAGCGTCGACGGTGCCGCCGCCATGGCCGCGGCAGGCTCGGTGGCGGTGCTGCTGCCGGGCGCGTTTTACTTTTTGCGCGAAACCCACGTGCCGCCAGTGGCCTTGCTGCGTGAACACAAGGTGCCCATCGCCGTGTCAACCGACTGCAACCCTGGCAGTTCCCCCTGCACGTCACTGCTGCTCATGCTCAACATGGCGTGTACGCTGTTTCGCCTGACACCCGAAGAAGCGCTGGCTGGCGTGACGCGCCATGCCGCGCAGGCGCTGGGTTTGCCGGACCGTGGCGTGATGGCGCCCGGCCTGCGCGCCGACTTCGTGTTGTGGGACCTTGAACACCCTGCGCAGTTGAGTTATGCCCTGGGCGCCAATCCGCGCCTGTGCACCGTGTTCAAGGGCCTGCCTGTCTGACTTCACAAGCCCGAATCACCCTCCCCACATTCCAAGCCCAGGACTCCCTGCCATGACTTTCCAACTTGATCGCGGCTCTGTGCCCTTGCTGGTCAGCATGCCCCACATGGGTACGCGCATCCCCAGCGGACTGCGCCACCGTTATGTACCCCGAGCGCTTGATGTGGAAGACACCGACTGGCACATGGATAGGCTTTACGCGTTCGCAGGCAACCTGGGAGCCAGCACGCTCAGGCCAGAGTTTTCGCGCTACGTGATTGACCTGAACCGCTCGCCCGATGATGCCCCCATGTACCCGGGCGCTTCCAATACGGAGCTGTGCCCCACGCGTTTCTTCACGGGCGACCCGCTGTACCAGGACGGTGCTGCGCCGGACGCCGCCGAGCGCGCGCAGCGGCGCGAACAATACTGGCAGCCTTACCACCAGGCGCTGCAGGGGGAACTGGCGCGCCTGAAGGCCACCCATGGCTTTGCGCTGCTGTGGGATGCGCACAGCATCCGCAGCCAGATCCCCTGGCTGTTTGAAGGCCGCCTGCCCGACCTCAACATCGGCACGGCCAATGGCGCCGCCGCCCATGCGTCCATCTCATCGGCCGTCGCGGCCGCCTGTGCCGGTGCGCAAGGCGTGACCAGCGTTGTCAACGGCCGCTTCAAGGGCGGCTACATCACGCGCCAGTACGGCCGGCCCGCAGAACACGTGCATGCAGTGCAGCTGGAAAAATGCCAGTGCCTCTACATGCTGGAAGAAGCCCCCTTTGCCTACGACGGCGCCAAGTCCGGCCGCATCCAGCCGGTGCTGCAAGCCATGGTGGAAGCCGCACTCGCTGCAACCTCTGCGCTCTACCGGGCCTGAACCGACTCGATGCCCGAACCCATGACAACATCACAGACATTCTGGACCCCGCAGGCCTGGCTGCCCGGTGGCTGGGCGCGGGATGTGCGCCTGACGGTGGCCAGTGACGGCACCTGGCAGCGAATCGAAGCGGGCATTGCCCGGGCGCAATCCGGTGCGTACAGTGCGCCCCTCACTTGCCTTGACCACCCGGTGCTGCCCGGCGTGGTCAACGCCCACAGCCACGCCTTCCAGCGTGCCATCGCCGGCCTGACCGAACGCAGCGGCGGCCAGGATGACGATTTCTGGAGCTGGCGCGACCGCATGTACCGCGCAGCGCTGCGCATCACCCCCGCGCAGCTGGAAGCCATTGCAACCCAGCTCTATGCCGAGCTGCTGCAGGGCGGCTACACCCATGTGTGTGAGTTCCATTATTTGCACAACGATCTGGATGGCCAGCCCTACGCCAACCCGCTGGAAATGTCGCTCGCGCTGGTGCGCGCGGCGCAGGCCTCAGGCATTGGCCTGACCTTGCTGCCGGTGCTGTACATGCATTCGGGTTTTGCGGTGCAGCGCCAAGGTGGCGGCTTGCGCGACGACCAGCGCCGCTTTGCCAGCACGCCCGGCTCGGTGCTGCGCATCGCAGAGGCCATCAATGCCCTGGCTTTGCCCCACGTGAATGCCGGGCTGGCCCT
>JANMMR010000103.1:0-14485 GCA_031373455.1 Rhodoferax sp. | reverse complement strand
CACCCGCGACGTGGTCGAACTGTCGCCGTCCGGTACTTCTAGTGGTGGCGAACGCCAGGCTTTGCTTACCGGCAACAACATCCAGGTGGCTTACCCGGTGCCGATTGCGGGCGTCAAGGGCTGGTTCAAGAAAGGCCGTTTTGTCGCCGTGAATGGTGCAAGCTTTTCCGTGCAGGCCGGGCAGACGCTCGGCGTGGTCGGCGAGTCCGGCTCGGGTAAATCGACACTCGCGTTGGCTGCGCTGGGCCTTTTGCCGTTTGACGGCGAGTTGCGGCTCAATGGCCAGAGTTGGCAAGATCCTTCAAACGCTCTCTTGATGCGCAAAACCATGCAGGTGGTGTTTCAAGACCCGTTCTCGTCACTTTCGCCGCGCCTGACGGTGGAGGAAATTGTCGGTGAAGGGCTGCTCGTGCATTCGCCGTCGCTCACAAAAGCAGAGCGGCGCGAGCAGGTTTTGAAGGCCCTGCAAGACGTAGGCTTGACGGAATCGCAATTTCCAGCCTTGCTTGAGCGTTACCCGCACGAGTTTTCCGGCGGCCAGCGCCAGCGCATGGCCGTCGCCCGTGCGCTCATCGTGCAACCGCAATTGCTGGTGCTGGACGAACCCACCAGCGCGCTGGACGTGACGATCCAGAAACAGGTGCTGGGCCTGTTGCAAGGCTTGCAACGCCAGCGCGGCTTGAGTTACCTGCTGATCACCCACGACGTGTCGGTGATCCGCGCCATGGCACACCACGTGATCGTGATGCGCGATGCGCAAATCATCGAGAGCGGCGAGATGGCGCAGGTTTTTTCGGCGCCCCAAAACGCCTACACGCGCACACTGCTTGAAGCCGCTGAGTAATCCGGCCAAACGGGGCCGGATTCGGCGCTCAGTCGGGTTTCAGATTTTGTGTTTTGACAACTTTCAGCCAGGCTTGGTAATCCGCCTCCAGGAAGCGGGCCAGGGCGGCTGGTGAGCCACTCGCTGGCTCCAGCGCATCTTGTTTGAGGCGTGCCAAAACGTCGGGTTGTGCCACAACGGCAATCAGGGCGGTATTGAGCTTCTCGATCACGGCAGCGGGCGTGCCAACGGGCGCGGCCAGGGCAAAGTAATTCAGCACGTCAAAATCAGCCAGGCCAGATTCGGCCATGCTGGGCACATCGGGCAGGGCGGCCGAGCGCTTGGCGCTCGTCACGGCCAGCGCCCGCACGCGGCCATCCTTGATGAAGGGCAGCAGCGCAGGTACCGTTCCGGTGACAAGGTCAATCTGGCCGGCGATCAGGTCCAACGTGGCAGGCGCCACGCCCCTGTACGGGATGTGGGTGATGTAGGTGCCGGTGCGGGTTTTGAGCAACTCCAGCACCAGGTGGTTCACGCCGCCGGAGCCGGCTGAGCCGTAATTCAGGGCGCCGGGTTTCTGCCGTGCCAGGGCGACCAGCTCTTTCATGGAGCGCGCCGGCAAGCGTGGGCTGGTAACCCACACGAGCGGGCCGTTGGCGATCATGCCAACGGGCGCAAATTGCCGGATCGGGTCGTAATAAACGCCGGGTGCGGTGGCAGCGACCGTGGTGAATGGCGAGGCCAGCAGCAACAGCGTGTAACCGTCGGGTGCGGCCTGGGCCACAAACTGGGTGCCAATGGCGCCCGAAGCGCCGGCCCGGTTTTCCACCACGAACGGCGCGCCCAGGACTTCTCCGAGTTTCTGGGCCATCAAGCGGCCCATGGCGTCGGTGCCGGCGCCGGGGGCAAACGGCACCACAATTTTCACCGCCCGTGCGGGAAAGGCCGACGAAACCGATGCTGCCGCAGGCTGAGCGAAGGTCTGCGCCGCCCCAAAAAGGCCAGCCAGCGTGGCCAGCGCCAAAGGATATAACCGCCCCAATAACCACACATTTTGATGTTTTGGTGGGTCAGCAAGGGGTTCAAAAACAGGGTTCAAAATCAGCCTTCAGAAAAAGTCGGGTCGCCCAGTGGGAAAGGGCCAACATTGCAGTGCACGAACGCGCATTTTCAGGTACAATTTGCGCTTCACGACCAAACGGGCGGGTAATTACCGCCCGTTTTTTTTGGTCGATTGTTTTTTGCAGGTCGTTGATCGACGCACAAAGATTGACGCGCATATAGCGCAGGTGGGAAGCATGGCTGTCCAGGAGATCGTAGAGCAAACCGTGACAGGACTGGGTTACGACCTGGTGGAAATTGAACGCTCCGCTGGCGGCTTGTTGCGCATCACGATTGATTTGCCATGGGCTGGCGCAGGCAGCACGGTGCAGTTTGTCAACGTGGAAGACTGCGAGAAGGTAACGCGCCAGCTGCAGTTTGCGCTGGAAGTCGATGCGGTGGAATACAAGCGGCTTGAGGTTTCCTCGCCGGGTATTGATCGCCCCTTGCGGCATGAGAAAGATTTTGAGCGGTTTGCCGGCCAGGTGATCGACATCACGCTGAAGGTGCCGATCGGCGCCAATGCGGGTGGGAGCGCCGGTGAGCCCGGTGCAGGCGCAATCAAGGCGAACCGAAAGAAGTTTCGCGGAACGCTGGAGAACGCGGCGCAGCCCTTGGATGGCAGTGCGAGTCCAAATGGCGCATTGGGTGCCGGTCGCGCGCAGTGGCAGATCGTCTGGAGCGATGAGCCGGCGGTGAAGCCCGGGCAGCGTGTGAGCAAGAAAAAGGCGCCAGCGCCTTTGCAGGCGATGCGGTTTGAATTGGATGAGTTGAAAGAGGCCAGGCTGGCGCCCATCGTCAGCTTCAAGGGCCGTGGCAGTTAGCAACATGGCGCTTGGCGTCTACAACATTGACGCGTGGCGTCAAGGATCGAAATAGGAGAGTCTCAGGCATGAATCGTGAAATGTTAATGCTGGTAGAAGCCATCTCGCGCGAAAAAAGCGTCGAGCGGGATGTCGTGTTTGGCGCCGTGGAAGCGGCATTGGCACAGGCCACCAAGAAGTTGCAACCCGGCGACGTGGACATCCGCGTGGCTGTCGACCGTGACACCGGCGAATACGAAACCTTCCGCCGCTGGCACGTGGTGCCGGATGAGGCTGGCCTGCAATTGCCCGACCAGGAAATCCTGCTGTTTGAAGCCAAAGAACAGATTTCCGACATCGAAGTAGACGAATACATCGAAGAAACCATTGACTCCGTGCCGATTGGCCGCATTGGCGCCATGGCGGCCAAGCAGGTCATCCTGCAGAAAATCCGCGACGCCGAGCGCGAGATGCTGCTCAACGACTTCATGTCGCGCGGCGAGAAAATCTTTGTCGGCACCGTCAAGCGCATGGACAAGGGCGACATCATTGTGGAGAGCGGCCGCGTTGAAGGCCGCCTGCGACGCAGCGAGATGATCCCCAAGGAAAACCTGCGCACCGGCGACCGCGTGCGGGCGATGATCATGGAAGTTGACCTCACGCTGCGCGGCGCGCCGATCATCCTGTCGCGCTCGGCGCCGGAGTTCATGATCGAGCTTTTCCGCACCGAAGTGCCCGAGATCGAGCAGGGTCTGCTGGAGATCAAATCCTGCGCCCGTGACCCGGGTTCGAGGGCAAAAATCGCCGTTTTGTCGCATGACAAGCGGGTCGATCCCATCGGCACCTGCGTGGGCGTGCGCGGCAGCCGCGTCAATGGCGTCACCACCGAACTGGCGGGCGAGCGCGTCGACATCGTGTTGTGGAGCGAGGACCCGGCGCAGTTTGTGATCGGCGCCCTGGCGCCAGCCAACGTCTCGAGCATCGTGGTCGACGAAGAGCGCCACGCCATGGATGTCGTTGTCGACGAGGAAAACCTGGCCATCGCCATTGGCCGTGGCGGCCAAAACGTGCGCCTGGCCTCAGACCTCACCGGCTGGAAGATCAACATCATGGACGCCGCCGAGTCGGCGCAGAAGCAGGCCACCGAGACCGATTCAGGCCGCAAGCTGTTCATGGAGAAGCTGGACGTCGACGAGGAAATCGCCGACATCCTGATCGCCGAAGGCTTTACCAGCCTGGAAGAAGTGGCCTACGTGCCCTTGCAGGAAATGCTGGAAATCGAGAGTTTTGACGAAGACACGGTCAATGAGTTGCGCACGCGCGCCAAAGACGCCTTGTTGACGATGGAAATCGCCCACGAAGAAAGTGTGGAAGAGGTTTCCCAGAACCTGCGCGATCTCGAAGGCCTGACGACCGAACTCATTGGCAAACTGGCTGACGCCGGTGTGCACACACGCGACGACCTGGCCGACCTGGCTGTGGACGAACTCACCGACATCACCGGCCAGTCTGAAGACGACGCCAAGACCTTGATCATGAAAGCGCGGGAACATTGGTTTGCCAATGAAACCGCGCCTCAAGAGTAATGGTCATGAAAAAAGGGTACCCAACAAATGTCCAGTACGACCGTCGCCGAGTTTGCAACCGAACTCAAAAAATCAACCGCTACGCTGCTTGAGCAACTGCTGGCAGCCGGTGTCACCAAGGCCGCCGCCAGCGACGGCCTGACCGACGCAGACAAACACCGTTTGCTGGCCTTCCTGCAGGCCAGCCACGGCACAGCCAGCCCCGAGCGCAAGAAAATCACGCTGGTCAAGAAATCGACCACCGAGATCAAGCAGGCCGATGCCACCGGCAAGGCGCGCACGATCCAGGTCGAAGTGCGCAAGAAGCGCACCTTTGTGCGCCGCGAAGACGGTGCCGATACGGCTGTAGAAACCGTAGAAGCGCCTGCTGTCGAAGAACACGCGGCCCCCATCATTGACAGCGCAGAACTCGCCCGGCGCGAGGAAGAAGCGCGCCGGCAAGCCGAGTTGATCCGCCGCCAGGAAGAAGAACTGGCGCAACGCCGCCTGGAGCGCGAACAGCAGGAAGCCAAGGCGCGCGATGCGGCCGAAGCCGCTGCTGCGAAAGCCGCCAGCGACGCGCAGAAAGAACAAAAGAAAGCCTCGACGCGTTCCAAATCAGACGACGGTGTGGTCAAAGGCGAAGCCGACCAGGCCGCTGAAGCCGCCGCGCTGGTGCTGGCCCAGGAAAAGGAAAAAGCCGCTGCCGACGCTGTGGCGCAAGCCAAAGTCAAAGCCGAAACCGAATCCAAAGCACGCGCCGCCGAAGAAACCGCACGTGCGGCCGATTTGGGTGACCGCCGCCGCAAGGCCGAGGCCGAGGCCGCTGCGATTCGCCAGATGATGTCCGGCCCCGCCAAAAAGGCGCCGCCGCCACCCAAGAAGGAAGAGCCCAAGCCGGTCCTCAAGGTCGGTGCGGCAGACGCCAAAAAAGGCACGTTGCACAAGCCGGCAGCGGGCTCGGCAGCAGCCAAAACCGGCGGCACAGGCCCTGGCGCTGGCAAGGAAGTCAAATCGGCCAAGTTGACGTCCAGCTGGGCTGGCGAGCCAGGCAAGAAAAAAGGCATTCCCACGCGCGGAGATACCGGCCCCAGCAGCGGCCGCTCCAGCAATTGGCGTTCCGGTCCGCGTGGCAAACGCGGCTCCAACGACCGCGACCACCACGACCAGTCGCAGGCAGCGCCGGTTGAAGTGCGTGTGCTTGAGGTGCACGTGCCCGAGACTATCACCGTGGCCGAGTTGGCCCACAAGATGGCCGTCAAGGCTTCGGAAGTCATCAAGCACCTGATGAAGCTCGGCCAGATGGTCACCATCAACCAGCCACTGGACCAGGACACAGCGATGATTCTGGTCGAAGAGATGGGCCACAAAGCCATCGTCGCGTCCCTCGATGACCCGGAAGCCTTCACCGAAGACGAGGTGCAGCAGCAAGACGCAGTGTCGTTGCCGCGCGCACCGGTTGTCACCGTGATGGGCCACGTCGACCACGGCAAGACCTCGCTCCTGGACTACATCCGCCGCGCCAAAGTGGCGTCGGGCGAAGCCGGCGGCATCACGCAGCACATTGGTGCTTACCACGTGGAAACGCCACGGGGCATGATCTCCTTCCTCGACACCCCCGGCCACGAGGCCTTCACGGCCATGCGGGCGCGTGGCGCCAAGGCCACCGACATCGTGATCCTGGTGGTCGCGGCCGACGACGGCGTCATGCCGCAAACCAAAGAGGCCATCAAACACGCCAAAGCAGCCGGTGTGCCTTTGGTGGTGGCGGTCAACAAGATCGACAAACCCGATGCCAACCCCGAGCGCGTGAAGAACGAGCTGGTGGTCGAAGAGGTGGTGCCCGAAGAGTTCGGCGGCGATTCACCGTTCGTTTCCGTGTCTGCCAAGACCGGCGAAGGCATTGACGCTTTGCTCGAGCAGGTGTTGCTGCAAGCCGAGGTGCTGGAATTGCGCGCGCCCGTCGATGCCATGGCCAAGGGCCTGGTGATCGAAGCGCGCCTCGATAAGGGCCGCGGCCCGGTGGCAACGGTGCTGGTTCAGTCCGGCACGCTCAAGGCGGGCGATGTGGTGCTGGCTGGACAGACTTTCGGCCGCGTGCGCGCCATGCTGGATGAGAACGGCAAGCCGGTCAAATCGGCCGGGCCATCGATTCCGGTTGAAATCCAGGGCTTGACGGAAGTACCGCAGGCCGGTGACGAGTTCATGGTGATGGCCGATGAGCGCCGCGCCCGCGAGATCGCCACCTACCGCGCCGGCAAATTCCGCAACACCAAGCTGGCCAAGCAGCAAGCCGCCAAGCTGGAGAACATGTTCACCGAAATGGGTGGCAGCGAGACCAAGAACATTCCGATCATCGTCAAAGCCGACGTGCAGGGTTCGCAAGAAGCGCTGGCGCAGTCTTTGCTCAAACTCTCCACCGACGAAGTCAAGGTGCAACTGGTCTACGCCGCCGTGGGCGCGATCAGCGAGTCCGACGTGAACCTGGCCATTGCGTCCAAAGCCGTCATCATCGGCTTCAACACCCGAGCCGACGCCGGTGCGCGCAAACATGCCGAAAACAACGGTGTCGACATCCGTTATTACGACATCATTTACGATGCCGTCGACGAGCTCAAGCTGGCCATGTCGGGCATGCTCACGCCAGACAAGAAAGAAGAAGTCATCGGCACCGCCGAAATCCGCCAGGTGTTCAAGGTCTCCAAGATCGGCTCGATCGCCGGTTGTATGGTCACCAGCGGTGTGGTTCGCCGTACGGCGCGCCTGCGCCTCTTGCGCAACAACATGGTCATCTTCACGGGTGAACTCGAATCGCTCAAACGCTTCAAGGACGATGCGCGTGAAGTCAAGGAGAGTTTCGAGTGCGGCTTGAACATCAAGAACTACAACGACATCATGGAAGGCGACCAGCTGGAATTCTTCGAAATCCGCGAAGTCGCCCGCACATTGGCCTGATCGCCCTGCGCCATGCCCAAGAGAAAAGCCGCTACACCCAACCGCGCCTTCAAGGTTGCCGACCAGATCCAGCGCGATCTGACGGAGCTGATCGCGCGCGAGTTGAAAGACCCGCGCGTGGGCATGGTGACGATCCAGGGCGTTGAGGTCACGCCCGACTACGCCCACGCCAAGGTGTTTTTCAGCGTCTTGAAGGGCAGCACCGAGGAGTGCGCAGAAGGCTTGAACCAGGCCGCCGGTTTCCTGCGCGCGGGCCTTTTCAAGCGCTTGCACATCCACACCGTGCCGACCCTGCATTTCGTGTTTGACCGCACACCCGAACGCGCCGCCGACATGAACGCGCTGATCGCGCAGGCCGTCGCCTCGCGTTCCAAAAACGAGTCCTCAGACTAGCCATGAACACCGCCGGGCCGCCCCAAGGTGTGAAGGCCCCCTTGGGGGGCAAGGACTTGCACGCAGAGAATGAGCGTGACGAGGGTTTCGCCGCCGGGCCGCCCCAAGGCGAAATGCGGCCCCCACGGGGGGCAGCGACCCGCGCAGCGGTGGAGCGTGGGGGCAAGATCACCAGGCGCCCCGTACATGGGGTGCTGTTGCTGGACAAGCCTTTGGGCTGGTCGAGCAACGACGCCCTGCAAAAAGTCAAATGGCTGCTGCGCGCTGAAAAGGCCGGGCACACCGGCACGCTTGATCCCCTGGCCACCGGCGTTTTACCGCTGTGTTTTGGCGCCGCCACCAAATTCAGCCAGTTGCACCTTGATGCCGACAAAACCTACGCGGCAACGCTGCATTTGGGCGTCAAAACCAGCACCGGCGACGCCGAGGGTGATGTCGTTGAAACGCGTGACGTCAACGTGACCCAAGCCGACGTTGACCGCGTCGCCCCCCAGTTTCGCGGCGAGATCCGCCAAACGCCGCCGATGTACAGCGCCCTGAAGAAAGACGGCAAGGCCTTGTACGAATACGCCCGCGCCGGCATCGACATCACGCGTGAGCCGCGCGCCGTCACCATCCATGAGTTGAACCTTCGCCTGCAGCGCGCAGAAAATGGCCAGAGCACCGTCAACGCGCAGGTGACCTGCAGCAAGGGCACTTACATCCGCACCCTCGGTGAAGACATTGGCGAGGCGCTCGGCTGCGGCGCCCACCTGACGGCCCTGCGCCGCGTGGGCACGGGCAATTTCACCGAAGGCCAGAGCGTGACGCTGGAGGCCCTGCTGGCGATGGACGAACCCACCCGCATGCAGCGTCTGTTGCCTGTTGACGCCTTGCTGGCCGACCACCAACCCGTCCATCTGGACGCCGACAACGCCGGGCGCTTTTTGAGCGGCTTGCGCCGCCGCGGCCCGTGGCCGGATGCCCAAAAAATCGCAGTGTACGGCCCGCCCCCAGACAACAACCTGCTGGGCGCAGCCCACGTCACGGCGGGTGAATTGATCCCGACGCGGCTGCTGAGCCCCCTTGAAATCGACCAAATCCAAGCTTTGAAGAAAGAAACCACGCCATGAGCCACAAACAGATCCGCAACATCGCCATCATTGCCCACGTCGACCACGGCAAAACCACCATGGTCGACCAGCTGCTGCGGCAGTCGGGCACCTTTGCCGAGCACGAAAAGGTGGTCGACACCGTGATGGACAACAACGCCATCGAAAAAGAGCGCGGCATCACGATTTTGGCGAAAAACTGCGCTGTAACCTGGGAAGGCACCCACATCAACATCGTCGACACGCCCGGACACGCCGACTTTGGCGGCGAGGTCGAACGCGCCCTCTCCATGGTTGACGGTGTGGTGCTCCTGATCGACGCCCAGGAAGGCCCGATGCCACAAACCCGTTTTGTGACCAAAAAGGCGCTGGCCCTGGGCTTGAAGCCGATTCTGGTGGTCAACAAGGTGGACAAACCCGGTTCGCGGCCGGATTGGGTCGTCAACGCCGCGTTCGATTTGTTTGACAAACTCGGCGCCACCGACGAACAGCTCGATTTCCCCGTGGTCTACGCCTCCGGCATCAACGGCTGGTCGTCGATGGTTGAGGGCGGGCAGGGCGAGCAGTGGGGCCCGGACATGTCGGCCCTGTTCAACACCATCCTCGAACACGTGCCGCACCAGCAGGGCGACCCGGCCGCGCCGCTGCAGCTGCAAATTTCCGCGCTCGACTTTTCCACCTTTGTCGGCCGCATCGGCGTGGGCCGCATCAGCCAGGGCACCGTCAAACCGATGATGGATGTGGTGGTGATGGAAGGCCCGGACGGCAAAGCCGTCAAAGGCCGCATCAACCAGGTCTTGACCTTCCAGGGCCTGGAGCGCGTGCAAACGACGGATGCAGGCCCCGGCGAAATCGTGCTGATCAACGGCCTGGCCGACATTGGCATTGGCGTCACCATCACCGACCCTGTCACGCCCATGCCGCTGCCCATGCTCAAAGTGGACGAGCCCACGTTGACCATGAATTTCTGCGTCAACACCAGCCCGCTGGCCGGCCGAGAAGGCAAATTCGTCACCAGCCGCCAGATCTGGGACCGTCTGCAAAAGGAGCTGCAGCACAACGTGGCCCTGCGCGTCAAGGAAACCGGCGAAGAAGGCATTTTTGAAGTCATGGGCCGCGGCGAGCTGCACCTGACGATTTTGTTGGAAAACATGCGCCGCGAAGGCTACGAGCTGGCCGTCTCCAAGCCGCGCGTTGTTTTCCGCGAAGTGAACGGTGAAAAACACGAACCGATTGAAATGGTGACGGTCGACATCGAAGACCAGCACCAGGGCGGCGTGATGCAGGCGCTGGGCGAGCGCAAGGGCGACCTCGTCAACATGGAGCCAGACGGCCGTGGCCGTGTGCGCCTCGAATACCGCATCCCGGCGCGTGGCCTGATCGGTTTCACCAACGAGTTTTTGAACCTGACGCGCGGCACCGGCCTCATCAGCAACATTTTTGACAGCTACGAGCCGCACAAGGGCGACATCGGCAGCCGCAAAAACGGCGTGTTGATTTCCATGGACGCTGGCGAAATCATAACCTACGCCCTGGGCAAGCTCGACGACCGCGGCCGCATGTTCGTGCGCGCCAATGACCCGGTGTACGAGGGCATGATCGTCGGCATCCACAACCGCGACAACGACCTCGTCGTCAACGCCACGCGCACCAAGCAGCTCACCAACTTCCGCGTTTCGGGCAAGGAAGACGCGATCAAGATCACGCCGCCGATTGAATGCACGCTCGAATACGGCGTGGAGTTCATTGAAGACGACGAGCTGGTCGAGATCACGCCCAAATCGATCCGCCTGCGTAAGCGCCACCTCAAGGAGCATGAGCGCAAGAAGGCCAGCCGCGAAGTCATGGCCTGAAGGCCAACTGCCGGTACAGAACCATGCAACCAAGCCACAGCCGGGCCGTTGTGGTGATGATCCTCGTGGCCTTTTTGTGGTCCACGGCGGGTGTGGTCACGCGCCACTTGCAGGAGGCCAAGAGTTTTGAAGTGACATTCTGGCGCAGTTTTGCGACGGTGCTGAGCCTTTTGGTGATCTTGCCGGCCTTGAAGGGGCGCACCGTGTTTGCCGGCATGCTCGATGGCAGCAAGACCTTCTGGGCCAGCGGCCTGTGCTGGTGCTGCATGTTCACGTTTTACATGCTGGCGATCACGCTCACTTCGGTGGCCAATGTGCTGGTCACCCTGGCCATTGGCCCGCTGGTGACGGCACTGTTCGCGCGAATCTTCCTCGGCCAGCGGCTGCCCTTTTACACCTGGGTGGCGATTGTGGCGGCCGGTTGCGGCATCGCCTGGATGTTCGGCTCGCAACTGCTGGGCGCCAGCACCTCAGACAACACCGTGCTGGGCATTCTGGTGGCGCTGGTAGTTCCAATCACCGGCGGCGCCAACTGGACGCTGGTGCAGCGCGCCCAAAGCAAAGGCATGGATCTGGACCTGATGCCGGCGGTGCTGGTGGGCGCGGCGCTGTCGAGCCTGATCATGCTGCCCTTGGCCTGGCCACTCAAAGCCACGGCACACGACGTGTTCCTGCTCGGCGGTTTGGGCCTCTACCAACTGGCCATTCCCTGCACACTGGCCGTGTGGTGCGCTCGCGTGCTCAAGGCGCCCGAAGTGTCGCTGCTGGCTTTGCTGGAGGTGCCGTTTGGCATTGTGCTGGTCTGGCTCGGTGCCAACGAAGCACCCGATTCAGCCGTGTTGTCGGGCGGCGCTCTGGTGATAGCCGCATTGGCCTTGAATGAATTCATCGGTTGGCGCAAACGGGCTTGAGGCTTTGGGCGACCATCAAGGCGCCTTTTTTTTGCGCCCAATCAACCCCAATATGGGTACGATTGGAGCCATTTTCGGCAATTTGACGCTTTGAATGACATTTTTGATGCTTTTTGAGACGTCAAGTCACGAAGTCAATGGATAATTTGCTATATATAATATAGCAAATATATTACCCCAGCCGTGCACCCGCAGCCTTCACAAACTCAGCGGTTGCGGTCTTTCATGGCCCGCTCCACCTCGCGTTTGCCTTCGCGGTCCTTGATTGTGTCGCGCTTGTCGTGTTCGCCTTTTCCTTTGGCCAGCGCCACCTCACACTTGATCTTGCCGCCTTTCCAGTGCAGGTTGATCGGCACGAGTGTGTAGCCTTTTTGCTCGACTTTCCCCGTGAGGCGTTTGATCTCCTCTTTGTGCAGCAGGAGTTTTCTCGTGCGGATCTTGTCCGGCGTGATGTGGGTCGACGCGGTACCGAGAGGGTTGATCTGCAGGCCGATGATGAACATCTCGCCATTGCGGATCACCACGTAGCCATCGGTCAGCTGCACCTTGCCCTCGCGCAGCGACTTCACCTCCCAGCCTTCGAGCACCAGGCCGGCTTCAAACCGTTCCTCGAAAAAGTAGTTGTAGGCGGCCTTCTTGTTGTCTGCGATGCGCGATTGCGCAGGTGTGGCCTGTTTTTTGGCCTTGGTTGGCGTTTTGGGCGCTTTGGAGGCGTGGGCGGTGGGAACTGGTGCGGGGGATTTGGCCATGTAACGAAGGTGGGGGCGGCGCGCCTGGCAAACAAGGCTGTCTACAATCCGGCGCGCACCCGCATTCTATGAAAACAATCGAGAAGTCCGTCCTGATCTGGTACAGCCCGGCCGAGATGTACAAACTGGTCACCGCCGTGGCCGATTACCCGAAGTTCCTGCCCTGGTGTGACCACGCCACGGTCCTGGCCACGCACGCGGGCGGCATGACCGCTGAAATCGGCATTTCTTTTGGCGGCATCCAGCAGACCTTCACCACCGAAAACAGCCACGTCGAAAACGCGCCTGGTGAAACCCGCCAGGTCGGCATGCGCCTGGTCAAGGGGCCGTTCTCCAAACTCGACGGGCAGTGGAACTTCATGCCGTTGGGCGACGGCAGCCAGCGCGCCTGCAAAATCGAGCTGTCGCTCACCTACGGTTTTGACAACGCGGCGCTGGACCTCGTCGTCGGCCCGGTGTTTGACACCATCGCCGCCAGCCTGGTCGATGCCTTCGTGAAACGCGCCGAAGAGGTGTATGCCGCATGACGCAGGCCGCGCTGTTGCAGGTGACCGTCATTTATTCACCCGCGCCGCGCCAAGTGCTGGAGCGGCTGGTGAGCCTGCCGGGTGGCAGCTCGGTGGCCAATGCCATCGCCGCAAGCGGCCTATTGCAGCAGCATCCCGAACTGGGCGGGGGGAACCTGCTGCTGGGCGTATGGGGCCGCAAGGCCAGCGCCGACCAGCTCCTTCTGGACAAAGACCGCGTTGAAATCTATCGCGCGTTGAAAGTCGACCCGAAAGTCGCGCGGCGCGAACGGTTTGTGAAGCAGGGTGTGAAGAAGGCCGGGCTCTTTGCGCAGCGCCGGGCGGGGGCCAAACCGGGGTATTGAGAAGAGAAGAGGCGTAGAGGCGCCCTTGGCAACAGGGGCTAAGAGTCGCCGGAAGTGGCCTTAAAGCCCTGGTGCGCAATCGGAGGTGATGACGCCCTGAACCCGTTTGGCTTCGGCGGCACGGACGGCGTCTTCCATCACCTCGCGTTCACCCTTGTCGTTGGTGCGGGCAATGCGCACGCCCGAATCGATGGTGGCTTTGGCCTGTTTGGCACGTGAGCAGTTTTCGGCCTTGGCTTTGGCCACCCGTTCCTCATCGGCCTTGCGTTTGGCAACTTCGGCGTCTGCGGCTTTCTTCTTTTTCTCTTCCAGCTCCTTGTCGACACTGGAGAGTTTGGGCACGTTGCCGGCTGCCGTGTTCGCACCAGCGGCTGTACCCGCAGCGGCCGAAGCGCCAGCAGTAGGCGCACCGGCTACAGCGTCTGACGGAGCCGCAACGGCTGCCGCGCGCAGGCCACCCGGGCGTTTGAGGATGTTTTTCTCCAGGATGTCTGATGGCGGCGGGCGGTCGCTGAACACCTTGCGGCCGTCTTTGTCGACCCATTGCCACTGCGCCTGCGCAGCCGCAGCACCCAGCAGCGCCAGAGCGGCCACGGCGTGTCGGATCTGCAAAAAGGACGGAAAGCCAAAGGAGAAGTGGTTCATGCGCATGGGTGGAGTTTATCGCTGCCACTGTAAAACGCCAAAACAGCCCCCAAGGTTGACAACACGAGGGCCAGTGACCAGAACAGCGGTGGAGTGTGGGGGCCACAATTTCACGCCGGGCCGCCCCAAGTGAAATTAGCCCCCTCGGGGGGCAGCGACCCGCGCAGCGGTGGAGCGTGGGGGCTT
Organism: Rhodoferax sp.; assembly: GCA_031373455.1. GTDB lineage: Bacteria > Pseudomonadota > Gammaproteobacteria > Burkholderiales > Burkholderiaceae_C > JANYCG01. Next base: position 539 of record JANMMR010000103.1, on the reverse strand, counting down.
CACCTTACAATCGATCTTTTGGAGCCTTCGTTATGCGCCTACTCGGCAAAGCGCTCACCTTCGACGACGTGTTGTTGGTGCCAGCGTACTCTCAGGTCCTGCCCAAGGACACTTCGCTTTCCACCCGTTTCTCCCGCAATATCTCGCTGAATCTGCCTCTGGTTTCAGCGGCGATGGACACCGTCACCGAAGCACGTTTGGCTATTGCCATCGCGCAAGAAGGCGGCATTGGGATCGTGCACAAAAACTTCACGCCCAAAGAGCAGGCGGCGCAGGTGGCGAAAGTCAAACGCTACGAATCTGGCGTGCTGCGCGACCCGGTGGTCATCACGCCCACGCATACTGTGCGCCAGGTGCTAGCGCTTTCGGAGCAACTGGGGATTTCGGGCTTTCCGGTATGCGATGCGGGCAAGGTGGTGGGCATCGTCACCAGCCGTGATTTGAGGTTTGAAACACGCTACGACGTGCCCGTGAGCCAGATCATGACGCCGCGCGAGAAGTTGGTGACCGTGCAAGAAAGCGACGGCACCACACCCGCA